>PLTE01000144.1 GCA_003164375.1 Hyphomicrobiales bacterium
AATCCTGCATCAGCACGCGCGCGGGGCGGAATGCGATTTCGCGCTCCGACGTCTTGGTCTTGAGCCATTGCGCGACGGCCTGAATATCCTGCTTTGAGACCGTGCGGCCGTCTTCGTTACGCAACAGGTTTTCCAGGAGCACCTTGAGCGAGAAAGGCAGCCGGGAAATACCCTTCAGGCCGTTCTTTTCCGCCACCGGGAGGCTGTAATAGGCATAGGTCTTGGAGCCGACTTTGAGCGGCCGCAGGCACTTGAAGCTATCGAGCGAAGTCATGATTTTTTTCCCATCCTGCCGGCGGGGCGCCGGCGCAAATCGACAGGCAATGGATTGCCGGAACAGGTGCGGAACCCCACTTTTCCTTCCCCGCGATGGGGAGGGAACGATGGGGGGAAATCGGACGTGGCAGCGTCACCGGCGCGCCGCAATCCGACTTGCGGCTTATAGGGTCTTTTCGAGGCTTGTGCCAGTTCGGCAATGACTGGACCGAAATTATGCTGCGCATAGCGCGCCAGATGGCGTATGCGAGACCACGCTTAACGGAAATCCTCCCATGCGACTCAGCGCTGACGACCTCCACTGCCACCGCGGCGGCCGCGATGTCTTTGCCGGCGTCAGCTTTGCAGTCGGCTCCGGCGAGGCCTTGATTGTCATCGGCCGCAATGGCGCTGGAAAATCATCGCTTTTGCGCGGCGTCATCGGCCTCGTTCGGCTCAGCCAAGGCCGCCTGACGCTGGAAGGCGGCGACCCGGAACTGACCATCGCCGAGCAGACCCACTATCTCGGCCACCAGGACGCATTGAAGCCGTCGCTTTCGGCCGCCGAAAACCTGAGCTTTTGGGCGGGCTTTTTCGATGCCCCATCGCTCGATATCCATGGCGCGCTCGATGCCGTCGGGCTGGCGTCGCTCGCCGGCCTGCCGGCGGCCTATCTCTCGGCCGGGCAGCGCCGCCGGCTGTCGATCGCACGGCTGATCGCGGTCAAACGCCCGATCTGGCTGCTCGACGAGCCGACCAGCACACTCGACGTTGCCGCGCAGGGCCGCTTGACCGGACTGATGCAGGCCCATCTCGCCTCGGGCGGCCTCATTATGGCGGCGACCCACGGCCCGATCGGGCTCGCCAAGACGCAAGAATTGCGGCTCGACCAGGCTTCGCCCTCCCTCGCGCAGGATCAGGGCGACGAGCAGGAAAAACCATGAATCCGCTTGCCGCTATCCTCGTCCGTGACATGCGCATCGCCGTACGAGTCGGCGGCGGCGCATTGATGGGAGTGCTGTTCTTTCTGGTCGTGGTCACGCTCACCCCGTTTGCGATCGGGCCGGACCTGGCGCTGCTCAAGCGCATTGGGCCGGCGATCTTGTGGCTCGCGGCACTGTTGGCGAGTCTGCTTGCGCTTGACCGGATGTTCGCCGCCGATCACGACGACGGCTCGCTCGATCTCATCCTGATGGGCCGCGCACCGCTCGAACTCGTGGTCGCGGTGAAGGGCATTGCCCATTGGCTTACCACCGGCCTGCCGCTGGTACTGGCGGCGCCGCTGATCGGGCTGTTCCTCAATCTCGATGCGCCGGCCGAGGCGGCGTTGGTTCTCACCCTCTTGGTCGGCACGCCGGCGCTGACCTTCATCGGCCTGATTGGTGCGGCCATTGCGGTGACGCTGCGGCGCGGCGGCCTCCTGCTTGCCGTCATCGTGCTGCCGCTGACGGTTCCGGTCCTGATCTTCGGCGTCGCCGCGGCGAACGCGGCCGTTATCGGGCCGGTGCCGTTCGGGACGCCGTTCACGATTCTCTGTGCCCTGACGCTCGCCAGCCTCGTGGTCGGACCATTTGCCGCCGCCGCGGCCTTGCGGCAGGAAATGGAATAGGCTTGCCGCATCATGTAAAAGTGACAGGAGCCTGGACGGCCCGCATTGTACTGGCGCCGGGCTTTGGACTAGACCCTGGTCTCATTCGATTGATTTGGATCAGAGCCTGGATTCTTCGTTAGAGCATGATCTTGCCGGTAAACCGGCTGCCCCGCTTCGGGATCGTGCTCCAGGAACCGGTTGTGATTTGACGCTGCATTGGAGTTGGACGCTAGCCATGGCCCTGCTCGACTTCGCCAACCCGTCGCGGTTTCTGCGGTTCGCCAATACCACGATTCCGTGGCTGAGTGGCGTGACCTTGATCGTTTTCGCCTTCGGCATTGATCAGGCGATGATCGCCCCGGACGATTATCAGCAGGGCGCCACCGTCAAGATCATGTTCCTGCACGTGCCGTCGGCCTGGCTCGGCATGCTGGCCTGGGGGGTTATGACGGTCGCCGCTCTCGGCACGCTGGTGTGGCGTCATCCGCTCGCCGACGTCATCGCCAAGGCCGCGGCCCCGATCGGCGCGGCGTTTACGCTTTTGTGTCTGGTCACCGGATCGCTATGGGGGCGGCCGGAATGGGGCACCTATTGGGTGTGGGACGCGCGGCTGACGTCCGAGCTGATCCTGTTCCTGCTCTATCTCGGCGTCATCGCCCTGTGGCGCACGGTCGACGATCCGTCGCGGGCGGCGCGCGCCGCCGCGATCCTGACGCTGGTCGGCGCCATCGATCTGCCGATCATCAAATTCTCGGTCGAGTGGTGGAACACGCTGCACCAGGGCACTTCGGTGTTTCGCCTCGGCGGCTCGAAGATCTATCCGACGATCCTCATCCCGCTCTTCATCATGGCGGCGGCGTTCACGCTGTTGTTCTTCACGCTTTTGTTCGCGGCCGCGCGCAACGAGATTTTGCGCCGGCGGGTGCGGACGCTGCAGCTTATGCAGGCGAGCCAAGTAACTTGAATACAAGTGACGTGAACGCTGGCAACATGAACACGAGTGACGCGAACACAAGCAACTTGAGCAGTGAGTTGACCAGGTGAGTTTGAAATAATGGGAGCGACCGCTCATCTCGACTTTATCGCCGCCGCCTATGCTGCGGCCGTGATTATCGTCGGCGCCTTGCTGATCTGGATCACGCTCGATTACCGGGCGCAATTGCGGACGCTCGCCGAGCTCGATCGTCAGGGCGTCACGCGCCGTTCCGGCGCGAGGCGCGCCGAGCGCACGATCGAACAGGCCAAGGCAGCGGCCAACGCACAAGCAAAGGAAGAAGCATGAGCGCGGTCGCCAACGAGAGCGCCAAAGAAAGCCCCAACGAAAGCGTCAAGCAAAGCGCCAACCTGCGCTGGCGCCGGATCGTCGTGCTGACGCCACTTGTCATCTTTCTCGCGCTTGCCGCATTGTTTCTGTTCCGGCTCAGCGGTGGCGGCGATCCTTCGACCATCCCCTCGGCGCTGATCGGTCACCCGGCGCCGCAAACGGCGCTGCCGCCGGTCTTAGGCCTCGCCCGCGACGGCGCGCCGATCCCCGGCCTCGATCCGTCGAGCTTCAAAGGCGCGGTCACGATCGTCAATGTGTGGGCATCCTGGTGCGTGCCGTGCCGCGACGAAGCGCCGATGTTGATGCAATTGGCGCAGGACAATCGATTCCGCCTGGTCGGCATCAATTACAAGGACGAGCCCGCCAATGCGCGGCGCTTCCTCGGCCGCTTCGGCAATCCCTATGCTGCAGCGGGCGCCGACGAAAGCGGCCGCGCCGGCATCGAATGGGGCGTCTATGGCGTGCCGGAGAATTTCGTGGTCGGCCGCGACGCCCGCATCGCCTACAAGCTGGTCGGTCCGATCACTCCCGACAATATCGATACGGTGCTTAAACCCCAGATCGATAAGGCGCTGGCGGCGGGGTCCTAACGCGCGGGCGTCATTCCGCCGGCTCGGTCGCGTATTTCTTCAACAACGGCATTTGCAGCGCGCCGAATAGAAAGGTGAGCGGCAACACGCCGAACACCTTGAAATCGACCCAGACATCGGTCGACGTGTTGCGCCAGACGATCTCGTTGAGCACCGCCAGCACCAGAAAGAACAGCGCCCAGCGCAGCGTCAGCTTGCGCCAGCCCTCTTGCGTCAGGTGGAACAGCGAATCGAACACGACGCCCAACAACGGCTTGTTGAACAAAAGTCCGCCGATCAGAATCGCGCCAAACAGCGCATAGATGATGGTCGGCTTGACTTTGATGAAGGTCGCGTCGTGCAGGATGAGGGTCAGGCCGCCAAATACGACCACAATAATCGCGGTGACGACCGGCATGATCGGCAGATGCCGCGTCAGCGCGTAGGACGCCGCCAATGCCGCGAGCACCGCGATCATGAACGTCCCGGTGGCGACAAAAATGCCGTAATGCGAATTGGCGAAGAAGAATAGAACAAGCGGCCCGAGGTCGAGCGCGAGCTTGAGGATAGGATTGAGCTGGGGTTTTGCGGTCGTTGTCATGGTGCGCGGTATGTAATGCGGCCTGATCGCTTACTCAATCACGATTCAAGTCCGGCAATGGCGCGGCCGAAATCGCGTGCCGAAAACGACGCCAGGTCCTCGACGCTTTCGCCGACGCCGATGAAATGCACCGGTACCGCGAATTTTGCGGCGATGGCGACCAGGATGCCGCCGCGCGCGGTGCCGTCGAGCTTGGTCATGACGAGCCCGGTGACGCCGACCGCCTTCTGGAAGACCTCGACCTGCAATAACGCGTTCTGTCCGACGGTGGCGTCGAGCACCAAGAGCACCGCATGCGGCGCCGAGGCGTCCATTTTCTTGATGACGCGGACGATCTTTTGCAGCTCCTCCATCAGTTCAGTGCGGTTCTGCAGCCGGCCGGCGGTATCGACCAGCAAGACATCGGTGCCGCGCTCTTTGGCCGCGGCCAGCGCGTCGAAGACGAGCCCGGCGGGGTCGCTGCCCGCCGCGCGCGCCATGAAAGCCGAACCGCTGCGCTCCGCCCAGATTTTGAGCTGCTCGATGGCGGCAGCGCGAAATGTATCGCCGGCCGCGAGCATGACGCTCCGCCCTTCGGCGCGCAATTTGGCGGCAAGCTTGCCGATGGTCGTGGTCTTGCCGGAGCCGTTGACGCCGGCGACCAAGATGACGAACGGCTTTTTGGCGGTGTCGATGACCAGCGGCTGCGCGACCGGCGCCAGCACTTTTTCGATTTCCGACGCGACGACGGCTTTGACGTCATCCGCCGACGCCGTCGCGCTGAAGCGGGCATAACGCAGCGCGGTAGCAATTTCGGCCGACGTCGTAAGCCCGATATCGGCGCGGATCAGCACATCCTCGATCTCGTCGATGGCCGCGGAATCGAGCTGGCGCTTCAGCACCACTTCGGCGATCGCGCCGCCGAGCGCCGAGGAACTGCGCTTGAGCCCGCCGGCGAGGCGCTGCCACCAATTTCCTGGCGTTTCCGTCACATTGTCCTTCATTTCAGTAATGCTGTCGCTATAGGGCTGCTCGTGATAGCGGTTTCGCCATGACCCCGGAAGAGATGGTGTCGCGCCTTTTGTATCGCGACGGACTAATGCTGGTGATCGACAAGCCGGCAGGTTTAGCCGTGCACCGCGGTTCACCGAACAGCAAGGACAGGGGCCGGGAATCCCTGGAAGATCACTTCGGCACGCTGTGCTTCGGCCTGCCGCGGCCGCCGGCATTGGCGCACCGGCTCGACCGCGACACCTCCGGCTGCCTGGTGCTCGGCCGCCATCGCAAGGCGCTGGCGGAGCTCGGCAAGCTGTTCCGCAACGGCGCCATCGGCAAGACCTATTGGGCCGTGGTCGAGGGCAGCCCGGAGACCGATGAGGGCGTGATCGAGCTGCCGCTCGGCCGCCTCGACGACAAGATCGGCTGGTGGATGAAGCACGATCCCAATGGCCAGCCGTCGGTGACGAAGTGGAAAGTGATGGGGCGCGCCGCCTTAACCCCGCTGACGTGGCTCGCGCTCGAACCCTTGACCGGCCGCACCCATCAATTGCGGGTGCATTGCGCCGAAATGGGCTGGCCCATTCTCGGCGATGCGATCTACGGCAAAGCGCCGCGCAGCGGCGGGCCGCCGCTGCATCTGCACGCCCGCGAGATCGTCGTGCCGCTCTACAAGAACCGCGACCCGATCAAGGTGACGGCGCCGGTGCCGGAGCACCTGCGCGAGCAGCTGGCGCAATGCGGTTGGAACGGTGAGCAGGCGACCGAGGCGGCAGAGTGATGTTGCCGCTCACGCCGCCAGCAATTGCCGGCCGTCATGAGCCGCCATTTTCAGATCAAGAATCTGGCCCGCCTCGGCCGGCGCGGCGAGCAGCACCTGCGTGAATTGCTCGGTGCGTCCGACGTTGCCCGATTCAATCAAGACGCGGCGTATCGCGCCGACTTCGCCGTCGAGATGTTGCGTGAGCGCCAGCGCGCCGCGCTCGCGTAGCCGCCGTGCGCGTTCCTTCACGATCTCACGGGACAGTTGCGGCATGCGCTCAGCCGGCGTGCCGGGCCGCGGCGAAAACGGAAAAACGTGAAGCTGCGTCAGCCCGCATTCTTCGACGAGATCGAGCGAGTGCTGGAACATCGCCTCGGTCTCGGTCGGAAAGCCGGCGATTAGATCGGCGCCGAATATCGTATCCGGCCGCAGCCGGCGCACCGCGTTGCAGAACGCGATCGCGTCGGCGCGCAGGTGCCGCCGCTTCATCCGCTTGAGGATGAGGTCGTCGCCCGATTGCAGCGACAAATGCAGCTGCGGCATCAGCCGCGCGTCGGTCGCGAAAGCATCGAGCAGATCGCGGTCGGCCTCCACCGAATCGATCGACGACAGCCGCAGCCGCTTGAGCTCCGGCACGTGCTTGAGGATCTGCTTCACCAGCTGGCCGAGTTTCGGCGCGCCGGGGAGGTCTGCCCCATAGCTCGTGATGTCGACGCCGGTCAGCACGATCTCGCAATAACCGTTGGCGACAATGCGGCACACGTCGTCGACCACAGCCCCCATCGGCACCGAGCGCGAATTGCCGCGGCCGAATGGAATGATGCAGAAGGTACAGCGGTGATTGCAGCCATTCTGCACTTGGACGAATGCGCGCGTCTTGCCGGTAAAAGCATCGACGAGATGCGCCGCGGTTTCGCGCACCGCCATGATGTCGTTGACGATCGCCTTCGGCGCAGCCTGAACATCGAGACTAGCGCGCGCTTGCGCCCAACCGGCAGCCGAAAGCTTTTCGGCATTGCCGAGCACCTGGTCGGCCTCAGCCATGGCGACAAAAGTCTGCGGCTCGGTCTGCGCGGCGCAGCCGGTGACGACGATTTTTGCGTGCGGGCGGTCGCGGCGCAGCGCACGGATCGTTTGTCTGGCCTGGCGCACCGCCTCCGCAGTCACCGCGCAGGTGTTGACCACGACGGTATCGGAAAAGCCGGCGCCTTCCGCCTCGCGGCGGATGACTTCGGATTCCGCGGCATTGAGCCGGCAGCCGAAGGTGACGACCTCGACGCTCATCGTTTCACGCCGCCGGGTTCGACGGCACGGCCGCGTCGGCGAGCAAGGCCGCGTCGAAACGGCCTTTGTGCTCGTATTCGACCGGCCCGGTCATCAAAACGTGGTCGTCGCTCTCCCGCCATTCGATGGCAAGATCGCCGCCGGGCAGGCTGACCGTGACCTTGCGGCCGGTGCGCCGCAGCCGCGCCGCGGCGACGGCAGCCGCGCAGGCCGCCGAGCCGCAAGCCTTGGTCAGCCCGGCACCGCGCTCCCAAGTGCGGATCACGATGCGGTCGCGGGTGGGCGTCGCGGCGAGCGTGATATTGGCGCGCTCGGGAAACATCGGATGATTCTCGAGCAAGGGGCCGAATTTGGCGAGATCGTAAGCCGTGGGGTCCTCGACCCAGAAAATGGCGTGCGGATTGCCCATGCTGACGACGGACGGCGAATGCAGGACCGGCGCACCGCGCGGCCCGATCTCAAGCTCGATGGTGCGCGTGTCGGCGAATTCCTGCTCGAGCGGAATCTCGTCCCAGCGCAGCCGCGGCCGGCCCATGTCGACCGTGTAGAGACCCTCGCCCGCGCGCCAGCAGGAGACGAGGCCCGCCGGCGTTTCGAAATCCAGCGCCGCTTTGCCGGTTTCCGCGCTCATCAGCGCGGCAACGCAGCGCATGCCATTGCCGCAGGCGCCGGCTTCGGAACCGTCGTTGTTGTAAATGCGGATCGAGGCGTCTTTGCCGGCGCGAGCCGGATACAGCGCCATCAATTGATCGTAGGGCTCTTGCCGCGCCGCCGCGCGCGCTTCGGCCGCGGCGATCGGGCTCGGTGCGCGACGCAGATCGACGATGACGATCTCGTTGCCGAGGCCGTTCATCTTGACGAAGTCCCGGTTCGCCAGCGCACTCAATCATAAAGTCCGCAATAATAAGGCCCGCAATAAGCCGGAATGTGAGGCAGTTATATGAGAACTCGATGCTGCGGCGCCAGTAGCAGTGACGGCAATTTGGGCAAGGCGGGATTCGTCCGGACGTGCTAAATTCGCTGCCGGGGACGAATCCATATCGAGGCGATGGGACGCCGCCGCACCGTCGTTAAAGTCGCCCATTCAAGGAGAAGGTGAGCCCCGATGTCGTTCCGCTTAGCTCCGCGTACCACCAGCACGGTCGCGGCCATTGCTTGGGCCATGGCGCTGTTCATGACGCCGTCGTCGTCTTCCTACGCGCAGACTCCGGCGCCAGCGCAATCGCCGCCGGCAACGCCGGACGCTCCGAAAGCCACGCCGGCCCAGCCGGGCGATCCGTTCGCCGAGGACACTGCGTTAACGGCAAAGACCATCGTCTATGTCAAAGGCACCGGAACCTGGGACAAGGCCTTCGACACCGTCACCGGCTCGTTCAAGAAGATCAAAGCCTATCTCGATAAAGAGGGTATCAAGCCTGACGGCATGCCGATGACGATCTTCACCGCGACCGACGATACCGGCTTCGATTACGAGGCCGCGATCCCGATCGCCGAGGCGCCCAAGAACCCGCCGCATGGTGACATTGCCCTCGGTCAGTCGCCCGAGGGCAAGGCGCTCAAATTCATCCATCGCGGCTCGTATGACGATCTCGACAATACCTACGAGGCGATCACCAATTATCTCGACGACAAGCGGATGGAGGCCAAGGACATGTTCATCGAGGAATATGTCACCGATCCGCTCACCGCCGATGCGAGCAAGCTCGTCGTCAACGTCTATGTCCTGGTCAAGCCGAGTGCGCCGTCCCCTGGCTGAGAATCGTCGTTCCCAGACTTGTCGGACCAGACTTGCCCTGGCCGCAATGTGCAAAACCGCTCGGGCGCGATTCCGGCAGCCTTCACCGCGCCGGCAAGCGCAATAAGCGGCGCATCGATCGCCTCGTCGGTGAGCTGGAACGTGCCGTAATGATGGCCTAAGGCGAACTCGGCGCCGCTATCGATGAAGGCCTGGACCGACTCGGCGGGGTTCATATGCTGATCGCGCATGAACCAGCGCGGCTCGTAGGCCCCGATCGGCAGGATGGCGAGCCGTAACGGTCCGTGGCGCCGGCGCACCTGCCTGAAATTGTGGCCATCGCCATAAGCGGAGTCGGCGACGAAATAGATGCGGCCACCCGGCGTGTCGATGACGAACGACGCCCATAGCGACATGTTGCGGTCGGACAGATTGCGCGCCGACCAATGCCGCGTCGGAACCAGCGTCAGCGCGACCGCAGAACCGAGAACCACCCGATCTTGCCAATCATAGGCTTCGGCGGCGATCGCGCGATCGTGATTTCGCATGATGGTGTCGTTGCCAAGCGGCGTGATGACGCGCGGACGATGGGCGGCCGCGAGCCGCGACAACGTCGCGACATCGAGATGATCGTAGTGGCCGTGCGACACCAAGACGACATCGATCGGCGGCAGATCGGCGAATGCAATACCCGGATCGTTGACGCGCTTTGGCCCGACCAGGCGGAACGGCGAGGCCCGCTTCGACCACACCGGATCGAGCAGAATGTTGAGGCCCGCTGTCTGGATGAGGAAGCTCGCATGGCCGACATAGGAAATGCGCCAATGAGCGCCCTCGACGCGCGCCGGGGGACGGTCGACATAAGGCGACGGCGCCCATGCCGGCCATTTGGCCCGCAGCGCGCGCGAACGGGGGCCGAAGCGCCAGCGCAAGAGTTCGCGCCGGCTCCGCTGCGGGGCGCCGTGCCGGTCGAAAAAGCGTTCGCCATCAAAGTGATCGGAGACAGGGCCGTTGTAATAGCGTGACATTTGGGCCCTAGATTACAGCTTCGCTGCCCCGACGGACCGGCAAAATCGCCGCGGTTGACGCCGACGAGGTCTATCCCTATTTTCCGCCCGCTCTCGTAAGAGATCGAGATTATTGACCGCCGACCGGTCCCCGAGACCGGAGGTAACCGTCCGACAGCGCGATGCGCCCTCGGGCGCCGACGTGCTTTCTTGCTCGCGCCGCGCGCGGGGAGAGGCAAGAGGACAAAATGTTCGACAGTCTTTCGGAACGTCTGAACGGCATTCTCGACCGCCTGACCCGGCGCGGCGCGCTGTCGGAGGCCGATGTCGACGCGGCGCTGCGCGAGGTTCGCCGCGCGTTGCTCGAGGCCGACGTGGCGCTCGATGTCGCGCGCAGCTTCACCGACGAAGTCAAGAAACGCGCGGTCGGCGTCGATGTGATCAAGTCGGTCACGCCCGGCCAGATGGTCGTGAAGATCGTGCACGACCAGCTGATCGAGACGCTCGGCGCGAACGCGCAGCCGATCGATCTCAACGCGCCGGCGCCCGTCGTCATCATGATGGTGGGCCTGCAGGGCTCCGGCAAAACCACGACCACCGCCAAGATCGCCAAACGCCTGACCGACGTTACAAAGCGCAAGGTGCTGATGGCGTCGCTCGATACCCGCCGGCCGGCCGCCATGGAGCAGCTTGCCGTATTGGGCGGGCAAATCAGCGTCGACACACTGCCCATCGTCGCCGGACAGACGCCGGTGCAGATCGCCGCACGCGCCCAACAGGCGGCGCGGCTCGGCGGCTACGACGTGGTGATGCTCGACACCGCCGGCCGCCTCACTCTCGACGAGGATCTGATGCGCGAGGCGGCGGAGGTGCGGCGCGCAGCCAATCCTCACGAAGTGCTGCTGGTTGCCGACGCGCTGACCGGCCAGGACGCCGTCAATCTGGCGAAGAGCTTCAACGAGCGGCTCGACCTTACCGGCATCGTGTTGACGAGGATCGACGGCGACGGCCGCGGCGGCGCCGCTCTGTCGATGCGCGCGGTCACCGGCAAGCCGATCAAGCTCCTCGGCACCGGCGAGAAGCTCGACGCCATCGAAGACTTTTATCCGGCGCGGATCGCCGACCGCATTCTCGGCATGGGCGACATCGTCTCGCTGGTCGAGAAAGCCGCGACCACCATCGACGCCGAGAAGGCGGCGCGCGTCGCCGCCAAGATGCGCAAGGGCTCCTTCGACCTCGCCGATCTGCGCGAACAGCTCACCCAGATGCAGAGCATGGGCGGCATGACCGGGTTGATGTCGATGATGCCCGGCATCGCCAAGATGAAAAACCAGCTCGCCGAGCGCAATCTCGACGAGACGGTGCTCAAGCGGCAGATGGCGATCATCGACTCCATGACGCCGCAGGAGCGCAAAAATCCCGACGTGCTCAAAGCCAGCCGCAAACGGCGCATCGCCTCGGGTTCCGGCACCAAACCCGAAGACATCAACCGGCTTCTCAAAATGCACCGCACCATGGCGGACGTGATGAAGGCCATGGGCGGCGCCAAGCGCGGGCCGATGGCAGGGCTTGCCAATATGCTCGGCTTCGGCGGCGGCATGCCGAGCCCGGAAGAGATGGCGAAGCTCGCGGAAAAATTGCCTGGAGGTTTGCCTGGCGGCCTGCCTGGTGGACCGCCAGGCGCGCCGGGTTTGCCGCCCGGCCTGCCGCCGAATTTTCCGGGATTGCCGGGTGGCCTGCCCGGTCTCGGTCCGAAATTTCCGGGCGGTTTTCCCGGATTAGGCAAGAAGAAGTGATCTTAAAACCAACATCTCAACGCATAACGAAAGGAAACTGAATGCCCCTCGTCATCCGCATGGCACGCGCCGGCACCAAAAAACGGCCCGTCTATCACATCGTCGTTGCCGACAGCCGTAGTCCCCGCGACGGACGCTTCATCGAGCGCCTGGGTTATTTCAATCCGCTCTTGCCGAAGGAAAAGACCGAGCGGCTGAAATTCGATCTGGAAAAGGCCAAGGCCTGGATCGCCAAGGGCGCGCAGCCCTCGGACCGCGTCATGCGTTTCCTCGATGCCGCCGGCGTCATGAAACGCACCGCGCGCAATAATCCGGAAAGAGCCCTCCCGCGCAAAGAGCGCAAGGCAAAGGCGGAGGCCGCCAAGACCGCGGCAGACGCAGCGGCGGCAGCGGCCAAGACCAAGGCCGCGGCGGCGGGTGCAGCGCCGGCCGCGTAAGCGGCGCCGCAGCGGACGGGCAACAGCGATGTCGGGCGGCGGACGAGTCTGCATTGGGCAAATCGGCGCCGCCCACGGCGTGCGCGGCGAGGTCCGGCTGCGCTCGTTCACCGCCGATCCAAAGGCGATCACCCATTACGGCCCGCTCGAAAGCGACGACGGCCGCGTGATTGAGATCGAAAGCTTAAGGCCGGCCAAGGACCACTTCGTCGTGACGCTCGCGGGCGTTGCCGACCGCACTGCCGCCGAGCGCCTCACCAATACGAAACTCTACGTGCCGCGCGAAAGGTTGCCGCAGCCGTCGGAGCCGGACGAGTTCTATTACGCCGATCTCGTTGGGCTTGCCGCCGTCGACCGCTCAGGCCAGCCCCTGGGCACGGTGATCGCCGTCCATAATTTCGGCGCCGGCGATTTGATCGAGCTGCGGCGCGCCGATGGCGAACCGACAAAACTGCTGCCGTTCGATGCGACCACGGTGCCCGAGGTCGATCTTGCGGCCGGGCGCCTGGTCGTCGAACTCCCGGCGGAGCGCGAGTGACATGTGGCGGGCGAGCGTTCTCACCATTTTTCCGGAGATGTTTCCGGGGCCGTTGGGCACAAGCCTCGCCGGCAAGGCCTTGGCGACCGGCGTCTGGTCGCTCGATGCCGTCGATATCCGCGATTTCGCCGCCGACAAGCATAAGAGCGTCGACGACACGCCGGCCGGCGGCGGCCCCGGCATGGTGATGAAAGCCGACGTGCTGGCCCGCGCCATCGATGCCACGGCGACGGACGCACGCCCGCGGCTCCTGCTCTCGCCGCGCGGGGCGCCGCTCGATCAAGGCTGGGTCGAAGAACTCGCTTACGGCGCCGGCGTGGTCCTCGTCTGCGGCCGGTTCGAGGGCGTCGACGAACGCATCATCGCGGCGCGCGGCCTGGAAGAGGTCTCGGTCGGCGATTATGTGCTGTCCGGCGGGGAAATCGCCGCCATGGCGGTGATCGACGCCTGCGTGCGCCTTTTGCCCGGTGTCATGGGCGCCGCCGCTTCGGGCGCCGAGGAGAGCTTTAGCGACGGCCTTTTGGAATATCCGCATTATACCCGGCCGCAGCTCTTTGAGGGCCGGCCGATCCCGGAGATCCTGACCTCCGGCGACCACGGCAAGATCGCCGCCTGGCGCCGGTCCGAAGCCGAACGGCTAACCCAGGAGCGCCGGCCCGATTTGTGGGCCAATCGTCAATCTGAGGGGCGGCCAAAGCCAAAAGACGCGAAATAACGCCCGATATGGCGCCAAAACGGACTGCAGTGACGACAGGGTGACAAAGCCCGCGCGGTGTAATAGAAGCTGCGGCAACCCGCGTAGACCCGGCCGAAAACGGCGCGATGACAGCGCAGCCGATGGAGAATTCGCCATGAACGTGTTGCAAGAAATCGAAAACGAACAGGTGGCGAAGCTTTCCGCCGGCAAGGACATCCCCGATTTCCAGCCCGGCGATACCGTCATCGTCAACGTCAAGATCGTCGAAGGCGAGCGGAGCCGCGTGCAAGCCTATGAAGGCGTCTGTATCGGCCGCGCCGGCTCAGGCCTGAACCAGAACTTCACCGTGCGCAAGATTTCCTACGGCGAGGGCGTCGAGCGCGTCTTCCCCCTCTACGCGCCGATGATCGACTCGATCAAGGTCGTGCGCCGCGGCAAAGTGCGGCGCGCCAAGCTTTATTACCTGCGCGGGTTGCGCGGCAAATCCGCTCGCATCATCGAGCGCCAGGACCATACCGCGGCGGCGACCGACGGGGACAAAGCGGCGAAGTAATAAAAAAATCCGCCACGGCGCGTTGTCGTTGTGCGCCCGAGGCGGACCGGAGTTTCGTGATGGCCAAATCCCGCACGCTGTACGACAAAATCTGGGATGATCATCTGATCGAGGAGGCGCCGGATGGCGCCGCTTTGATCTATATCGATCGTCATATCGTGCATGAAGTGACGAGCCCACAGGCGTTCGAAGGCTTGCGGCTGGCCGGCCGCAAGGTGCACGCGCCGGATAAGACCCTCCTCGTGGTCGATCACAACGTGCCGACCACCAACCGCCATCTGCCCAATCCCGATCCGGAAAGCGCGACCCAGATCGCGTATTTGGCCGAAAACGCGAAATTCTTCGATCTCGAATACTACAACGAGTTCGATAAGCGTCAGGGCATCGTCCACATCATCGGCCCGGAGCAAGGTTTTACGCTGCCGGGCGTGACGCTGGTGTGCGGCGACAGCCATACCGCGACCAACGGCGCGTTCGGCGCGCTCGCCTATGGCATCGGCACTTCGGAAGTCGAGCATGTGCTGGCGACGCAGACGCTGATCCAGTCGAAATCGAAGAACATGCGCGTGGTGGTCGACGGCAAATTGCCGGACGGCGTCACCGCGAAGGACATCATCCTTGCCATCATCGGCGAAATCGGCACCGCCGGCGGCACCGGCTATGTNNCGCGCGCTGTCGATGGAAGGCCGCATGACGGTGTGCAACATGTCGGTCGAAGCCGGCGCCAAGGCCGGTTTCATCGCGCCCGACGAAAAGACCTACGAGTATCTCAAGGGCCGTCCCAAGGCGCCGAAGGGCAACGACTGGGATCTGGCGCTCGCCTATTGGCAGACCCTGCAGTCCGACGACGGCTCCCATTTCGATCGCGAGATCAAGCTCGACGCCGCCAAGCTGCCGCCGCTCGTTACCTGGGGCACCAGCCCCGAGCAGGTGGTTTCAATAACCGGCCGCGTGCCGAGCCTCGACGGCATCGCCGAGGCGGGAAAGCGCGAATCCATCGAACGGGCGCTCGCTTATATGGGGCTCAAAGGCGGCGAGAAGATTTCCGACATTGCCATCGACCGCGTCTTCATCGGCTCCTGCACCAACGCGCGCATCGAGGATTTGCGCGCGGTCGCCAAAGTCGTCGACGGCAAGACCGTCAACGCCAAGGTCAACGCCATGATCGTGCCCGGCTCAGGCCTGGTCAAAGAGCAGGCCGAATCCGAAGGCCTCGACAAAATCTTCGTCAAAGCCGGCTTCGAATGGCGCGAGCCGGGTTGCTCGATGTGTCTGGCCATGAATCCCGACAAGCTGAATGCCGGTGAGCGCTGCGCCTCGACTTCAAACCGCAATTTCGAAGGCCGCCAGGGCTACAAGGGCCGCACCCACCTGGTGTCCCCCGCCATGGCCGGCGCCGCGGCAATCGCCGGGCATTTCGTCGACGTGCGGGAGTGGCATTAAGCGCGCGGCGGTTTACCCGCGCACCCACCAGCAGCGCATCTGCGGATAGAGCACCGTGCCGCTCGGCCGGTTCTGCAATTCGTACCAGTCGGTACAGCGCCGGTAAAGCAAGGGCCGCGGGTTAATTTCGATTCTTTGCCGCGCCGGCCGCTGCGGCGCGGTGTTCTGTGCAACCGCCTGCGGCGCCGTGAGCAGCAGCGGCAGCGCGGCCAGAGCCATGATCGCGATCAAAGGTTTGCCTGACATTGCTGCCTCCTAGTCTAGCCGATCCGACCGTCATTGCGAGCGGTAGCGAAGCAATCCAGCCTGAGGAGCCGAACTGGATTGCTTCGTCGCTTTGCTCCTCGCAATGACGGTATACATTAGGATTATGGCCGAGCTCGCATCCGATCCGCTCTTCTGGCGCGAGGCGAAGGCGCCCTCGCTGGCCGAGCTCGAAGTCATGGCCGGCGAGGTGTTTCGCCATTTGCCGCAGCGGTTCCGCGCGCTTTGCACCGACGTCGTCATCCAGGTCGACGATTTTCCAAGCGACGAGGTGCTCGAAGAAATGCAGGCCGAAAGCGAATTCGACCTGTTGGGCCTGTTCCAAGGCGTCGGCCTGCCGTTCCGCGCCGAGAGCGCGCCGATGCAGATGCCGAACATGATCTGGCTCTACCGCCGCCCGATCCTCGATTATTGGGCCGAGCACGACGAAACGCTGGGCGCCATCGTCAAACACGTGCTGGTCCACGAAATCGGCCATCATTTTGGCCTGAGCGATGCGGATATGCACGCGATCGAGCAGGCGGGCGGCTCATAGTTCGAGCGGGCGCTGTCGTGCTATACGGAGTTCGTCAAATTTCGCACCAGGGAAGCGCTGCCATGCTCGTCACGGTTTTTCGTTCCCGTCTGAAGCCGGGCGTTCGCGACGAATATGTCGCCTTGGTTGATCAGATGGAAAAGATCGCCCGGACCATGCCGGGTTACATTTCGCACAAGGGCTTCTTTGCCGATGACGGCGAGCGGGTGACCATCGTCGAGTTCGAACACGCCGAAGGTTTGCGCGCCTGGCGGACCAATCCCGAGCATATCGCGGCGCAAAAACTGGCGCGGCAGAAATATTACACCGAGTACAGCGTGCAGGTTTGCACGCTCGACCGCGAATCGAAGTTCAAGGCTGAAGAAAAGGCGCTTTCGGCGCAGGCTTGACCCGCGCCCGGGAAGCCGCCATTTACCCGTTTAACCGCAGGATCGACCAGGATCGAACAATGGAAAAGTTCACGGTTCTCGAAGGCGTCGCCGCGCCGCTGAAAATGATCAATATCGACACCGATATGATCATCCCGAAGCAATATCTGAAATCGATCAAGCGCACCGGGTTCGGCAAAGGCCTGTTCGCCGAGAAGCGCTATCGCGACGACGGCAGCGAGAATCCCGATTTCGTGCTCAACAAGCCGGCCTATCGCAAATCCAAGATTCTGGTCGCCGGCGACAATTTCGGCTGCGGCTCCTCGCGCGAGCACGCACCCTGGGCGCTGTTGGACTTCGGCATCACCTGCGTGATCTCGACTTCGTTCGGCGACATTTTCTACAACANNNNGCGGCGTGGTCAAATTCGACATCGACCCGCATAGGAAGCACGCGCTGCTCAACGGCCTCGACGAAGTCGGTCTGACGATGCGGAAGCGCGACAAGATCGACGGCTTCGAGGCCAAGGCCAAGGCGTCGCGGCCGTGGGTCTGAAGATCGTAGGCGTGAGGCGGTTTTGACTTCCGCCATCTCCGTCTCGCATCTCGGCAAGACCTACGCCTCCGGTTTCCAGGCGCTCAGAGACATCAACCTGGACATTCGCCACGGCGAGATTTTCGCGTTGCTCGGCCCGAACGGCGCCGGC
>PLTE01000423.1 GCA_003164375.1 Hyphomicrobiales bacterium
GGCTTGCTCTTCGCGTCATGGGCGGGACAGTCCGGGCATGACGAGTTGCAGGAGGCCGCCCGCTATTGAATTGCCGGCAACCCCAGCGCCTTATCCACGAGCCCCGTCGCCCGCTTAAAATCAAAATTCCGATAAAGATTCTGCTTCGCAACAAAACTCGGCCCGCCGTAGAATTTTTCATATTGCGCGTGGCGGCTGCCGAATTCGGAGCCGATGAAATCCCAGATCAACCGCATCAGTTTGATGCGGGTTTTGGCGTCGGCGGTGCCCGAGCCCATNNCGCGCGATGTCGCTCAAGATTTCCGGATTGTCGAAATCGGCGTCGGAGGAGGGCAGCGTGATGAAGGCGGAGCCGGCCATTTCGCGGATCAGTTCGAGCATCCGGCCGTTGAGCTCCGACTGTAGCGCGCTCGCGGCATAAAACGCGGTCTTCGACGGCCACAGCACGCCGTCCTCGATGGTGCCCATGACTTCGTGCGACAGCAGCATGGATTCATAGATCGAGACCAGCGCGCAGAGCTCGCCCATCATGCCGACCACGGCCGGATTGGCGATGTTCCCGGTGGTCTCGTTCATGCGCTGCGCCAGCCCCGCCATGAAGCGCAGCTTGGTCACGTAGCGCGTCTGCGCCTGATGATTGCCGAGCAGATGCGACGGCGTCTTCCTCCACTGGTCGCGGGAGAGCTCGACATTGCGATAGATGAAAACGTGCTCCCAGGGCACGAACACCTTGTCGAAGATCACGTAACTGTCGGATTCGTCGAAGCGGCTCGACAGCGGGTAATCGACGGCTGAGCCGGCGCGCGAGAACGGCTTGCGCGGGTAAAGCTTTAAGCCTTCGGCAGAGACCGGGACGGCGAGGCAATTGGCGTAATTCTCGTCGCCCGGCTGGAGCGGCTGGATGCAGCTTAAGTGGATGTAGTCGGAGATGGCGCCGCCGGTGGCGAGTTGCTGCGCGCCGGAAATGACGATGCCGTCGTCGCGCTCCTTGACCACGCCGGCATAGAGCGTCGGATCGCTCTGCTTGTGCGCGGGCTTACTGCGATCGATCTGCGGCGGCACGATGGCGTAGCTGCAATAGATGTGATGGTCGCGCATGAATTCGTAAAACGCGACGAGGTTGTCGGCGAAGTGTTGGCCGGCTGCGGCAAAGAACCCCGGCTTCGCCGCATAGCCGGCGAAGAAGCCGGCGACGTGATCGGGGGCGCGGCCCATCAACCCGAAGGTCGCCTCGGCCCAGGTTTCGGAAAACAGCCGCCGCGCGCGCAGGTCGGCGTGGCTGTGCGGGATCTGCCAGGCGCGCTGCACCGGCTTGGCGGTCTTCGGCGACGTGAACGTCATGCGCTCGCGCAGTTCCGGGGCGGCGGCGATGTCGTAGAGGTTGGCGATCGAGCGGGCGGCCTGGCGGAACGCCGGGTGGGCGGTGACGTCGGCGACGCATTCGCCGTCGACAAAGACGCGCCGTCCGTCCTTGAGCGAGCGCAGATAGTCGGCCCCTATGCGCATTGACGCTTGTTCTCCCCTTCCGGCACCTGCATTTAGCCCGGCCCCGGCGGCGGTGTCATCACCGGCGAAACTGCATGCAAGCCGCGATCTTGAAGCGCTTGCCAAGCCCGCCGCGCACGGCTTTAACGTGCGGCCATAAAGGGAGAACGACAATGCTCAAGCGGATGGGCGCGCTCGTCGCCGGTGTGCTGGCGCTGATCGGGGTATTGGCCGCTGCCTCCGCCGCCGACTACCCGTCGCGGCCAGTGATGGTCGTGGTCGGCTTTCCGCCCGCCGGCCCGAGCGACGTTCTGGCGCGCATCGTCACCAAGAAGCTCTCAGAATTGCTCGGCCAGCCATTCGTCGTCGATAATCGTCCGGGCGCCGGCGGCAACATTGCGGGCGAAGTCGTGGCCCATGCGGCGTCCGACGGCTACACGCTGTTGATGGGCAACAATTCGATCCTCGCCACCAATGCGAGTCTCTACGCCAAAATCGATTTCGATCCGGTGAAAGACTTCGCCCCGATCAGTCTGATCGGCACGCAGGCCAATATTCTGGTGGTCAATCCGCAGCTGCCGGCCAAAACGCTTGCCGAATTGATCGCGCTCGCCAAGGCCAATCCGGGCAAGCTCAATTTCGCGTCGTCGGGCTATGGCGCGGCGGCGCATCTGGCGGGCGAATTGTTCAAGACCGAGGCCCACATCGACATCGTGCACGTGCCTTATAAGGGCGCCGCGCCGGCGCTGGAAGACGTCATCACCGGTCAGGACCAGATGATGTTCGCGACGGCCGCATCGGTGTTGGGCTTCATCCAAAACGAGCAATTGCGCCCGCTCGCGGTGACGACGCTCAGGCGCACCGCCATTCTGCCGGATATCCCGACCATGGACCAAGCGGGTCTACCCGGCTTCGAAGCCACGACCTGGCATGGGTTGGTGGCGCCGGCCGGAACGCCGAAGGCGATCATCGAGACGCTCAATCGCGCCACCATCGAAGCGCTGAAGGATCCGGACGTGAAGCAGAAGCTCAACGCGCTCGGCGTCGATATCACGAGCGATTCGCCGGATGAATTCGCAGCCTACATCAAGGCCGAAATCCCGAAATGGGCGGCGGTCGTCAAGGCGTCCGGCGCGAAGCTGGAATAATTTCGTCATTGCGAGGAGCAAAGCGACGAAGCAATCCAGACGCTTGCGCCGCCGCCTGGATTGCTTCGCTTCGCTCGCAATGACGAGCAGTCTCAATACACATCCGCCTGATAACGGCCGGTCTTTTTCAACTCGGACAGAAAGGCCGCGGCCTGATCGGCGCTACGCGCGCCGTGCGACGCGATCACGTCGACCATGGCGCGCTCGACGTCCTTGGCCATGGTGATGGCGCCACAAACATAGACATGCGCGCCTTCGGCGAGCCAGGCCCACAGATCGCGGCCGACCTCGCGCATACGGTCCTGCACGTAGAATTTATGATTGTCGTCGCGCGACCAGGCGAGCGATAGCCGGGTCAGCACGCCGGCCGAGCGCATGCCGATCAGCTCGTCCTCGTAGAAAAAATCGCAATCGTGGCGCTGATGGCCGAAGAACAGCCAGTTGCGGCCCGGCGCCTTGGTGGCCATGCGCTCGTGTAGAAAGGCGCGGAACGGCGCAATGCCGGTGCCCGGGCCGATCATGACGATCGGCACCGACGGATCGGCGGGCAGGCCGAAGGCGTGGGCCTTTTGGATATAGGCGCGAAACTTGGTGCCGGGCGCGATGCGTTCGGCAAAGAAGGTCGAGGCGACGCCGAGCCGCGGCCGCTCGCCGATGGCGTAGCGCACGGTGTCGATGGTCAGCGCGATACGATCGGCCATGACTTTGGGCGAAGAGGCGATCGAGTAAAGCCGCGGTTGCAGCGGATCGAGCGCTTCGACGAAGGCTTCGGGATCGGGCCGGATACCGGGAAATTTTTGCAGTGCCGCGAGGACGTCGAGGGTGGCGGCGTCGCCGTCCGGGTCGCCCCCCGACGACAGCGCCTTAGCCTTCTGTCGCCGCTCGCCGCCGGCGATGTAGGAAATGAGCTGGAACAACATATCAGGCGCTAAGCCGAGTGAGACGCCGTCGGTCAAGACCTCGCGCAAGCTGCGGTCGGCGATGGGAAAATCGGGCGGTGCGTCGAGCGCTGCGATGACGGCGTCGACCAACGCCAGATCGTTGCGCGGAAAAACGCCCAGCGCATCGCCGACGGCATAGTCGATGCCCGAGCCGGTGAGATCGAGATCGATATGCCAGGTCTCTTTGCTTGAGCCCGCTTTGTTGAGCTTGGTGCGCGAGAGAAAGGCGATTTCGGCGGGTTGATCGCGGGTCGGAACCGGCGAGGCGGCTACCGCGCCGTCCGCCACCGCCGCAACGGCTGGATGTGTCGGCGTTTCGCCTGCTGGTGCCTTCGCGTCGGCGGCAACGGCGCCGAACTCGGCATAGAGCGATTTCAGCATGCGGGTGGTTTCTTTGCCGCCCGGAATGCAAAGATTGAGTCGCTCTTCCTTTTTCACGACGATGGCGTCGGCATAAGCCTCGCAAGTGTAGCCGCATTGGCCGCAATCCTGCTGGCCCATCGCCGCCATCATGCGCCGCCGCAGTGGCCGGCCTGCGGCAAGCTCCATGCGCTCCGGCAGCGGCATCGACATATCGTGCCAGGGCGCTTGACCATCGTCGCCGTCGTCGGGCGATCCGCCCGCCGCGGACGTGCCGGCAACGTCGCCCAAAAGCTTTGCGGTTTCCTCGGGCGACAGCGCGTTGACGCCGCCATCGAGCGAGAGCAGGCCGGCGAAGAAACCGTTGAGCCAGGTGCGCTGCTCGGGCGAGAACGGCGCGCTTTCCGGTATCAAGCTCGGGATCGGTGGCGAGGCGTTCTGCATCACTCGACCGCCTGCTGTTCGTTGAAGCTTTTCAGCGCGTCGATCTCGTGTCGGCGCGTGAAAGTGAGAAAGCTCTCAGCGGCGGACGTGCGATGCGCGAGATAGGCCTTGAGCATGCGCTCGACCGTCTTCGGCGCGTCCTCGGCCTTGACGTCGCGATAGATTTCGCGACCGCAGGCGGCGTCGGGGCCGAAGCCGCCGCCGACGACGATATGGTAGCCCTCGACCTGATCGCCGTCGTCGGACACTTGCACCTTGGTGCCGACCAACCCGATATCGCCGACATAATGCTGCGCGCAGGAATTCGGGCATCCGGTGAGATGGATGTTGAGCGGGCCGTCGAGACTGACGCGGGCCTCGCACCAATGCGCGATCTCTTCGGCATGCTGTTTGGTGTTGGAATTCGCAAGCTTGCAGCCGGCATTGCCGGTGCAGGCGACGAGGCCGGCGCGGATCGACGTCGCGTTGGTCGAAAGCCCCATCTCGGCGATCGCCGCTTCCGCTGCGGCGACGCGATCGTCGGCGACACCGGAGATCAAGAGGTTCTGCCACACCGTGAGGCGGATTTCGCCGTCGCCGAAGTCCGCTGCGATCCTTGAGAGCCTGCGCATCTGCTCGGCGGTGATCTTGCCGACCGGAAACACCACGCCGATCCAGTTCAGGCCGTTTTGCTTCTGCGCATGCGCGCCGATATGGGCGAGCCGGTCGAAGGCCGGGCGCTGAGCGATGGCTTCGGTCGATACCCGTGAAAGCTTGCGGCCGAGTTTCTCCTCCATCGCGGCGATGAACTTCTCAAAGCCCCAGGCGTCGAGCACGTATTTGAGACGCGCCTTGGCGCGATTAGTGCGATCGCCATTGTCGATGAAGACGCGCACCACGGCGTCTGCCACTTTGGTCGCTTCGGCCGGCTTGACGACGATACCGGTGTCGCGAGCGAAGTCCTGATGGCCGGTGATGCCGCCGAGCATCAGCCGGAACCAGATGCCCGGCTCGACGCCGAAGCCGTCTTTGACCTCGACGGCCTGGAAGCCGATGTCGTTGGTGTCTTCCAGAACCGGGATGACGCCGCCGCCGTCGAAGCCGACGTTGAACTTGCGCGGGATGCCGTAGAGCGAGCGGTCGTTGAGGATATGGAAATGCCATTCGCGCGCGTAAGGGCGGGTGTCGATGAGCTCCTGCGGATCGATGCCCGCCGTCGGCGTGCCGGTGACGTTGCGGATATTGTCGGCGCCCGAGCCGCGCGAGCACAGGCCGAGATCCTGAATTCCTTCGAGCATCAAGACCGCGTTCTGCGGTTCGATTTCGCGCAGCTGCAGATTGGCGCGCGTCGTCACATGCGAATAGCCGCCGGCATAGCGCTCGGCGAGGTCGGCAAGGCCCGCGAACTGCCAATGCGTGAGGATGCCGTTCGGGATGCGCAGCCGGCACATATAGGCTTTTTGGGTAGGCGCGCAGTAGAACAGGCCGAAAAAGCGCCAGCGGAAATTATCGTCGGCCTTCGGTGCCTCGTTGTTGGCGGACTGCTCTTTGAGTTTCTCATAGCCGTCGAATGGATTGAGTTCGCGCTTGAACTTTTCCGGATCCGACAGCTTGCCGCCCGATTTGACGACGCGGTCCTGCGCGCGCAAGGCCGCCGCATCGGGACCGATTGGTTCGGCAGGTGCGGCGGCGGCATTTCCGGTCGTGCCGCGCGTCGTCTTCGCGATCTGCAGACCGGCCACGAAGCCTTCAAGATAGCGCTTCTGTTCCGGTTCGAAATCTCCCGACATTTCGCCTTCCGTCAGTATAGGAGCTGCCTCGTCGCGCGTGCCGAATGGCCGTGCACTATTCGGCCGGCACGCCGGTCGGTGTCGGAGCCATGACCTTGGTGGGAGCGTGCGGCTTGTAGGTCACGTAGAGGGCAAGGCCGGTGAAGGTGAAGCCGCCCACCAGATTGCCGAGCGTGACCGGAATCTGGTTCCACAGCCACCAATCCGCCACCGTGACCTTGGCGCCCATCATCATGCCGGTCGGAATAATGAACATGTTGACGACGGAGTGCTCGAAGCCTTGCGCGAAGAAGATGAAGATCGGCATCCAGGCGCAGGCGATCTTGCCCATCGTCGAGTTGGTCGTCATGGCGAGCACGACGGCGAGACAAACCAGCCAGTTGCACAGCATCGCCTTGACGAAGACGGTGACCAAGCCGGCGAAGCCTAAGGCCGCATAGCCGATGGTCTTGGCCTCGGCGGTCTGCACGATGCGCAACGCGACGCCGGCCGGCGCGCTGGTGCCCATATTGGTCAGTACGATGGCAAGGAGCGCGCCGTAAGCGACGCTGCCGATCAGATTGCCGATGAAGACCCAGCCCCAATTGGCGAGGACGGACGTGGCGCTGGCCTCGCGTTCAAGCCAGGGCAGCGGCACCAGCGCGAAGCTGCCGGTGACGAGTTCGAGGCCGAGCAGCACGATTGAGATCAAGCCGACCGGGAAGATCAGCGCGCCGACCAGCGGCACATTGGTCTGCACGGCGCCGGTGAAAGCGAGGCTTGTGGCGACGCCGAGAATGGCGCCCGACAACATGCCGCGGATGAGGAGATCGCGCGGCGATAGCATAAGCTTGCGTTTGCCGGTTTCGAGCATCGCCACGGCGACATCGGCGGGCTTCACATAATCCATCGTCATTCTCCTTCGATGTTCGCGGTAGATTCGGCTCTCGATAAATCGGTCATCGTCCGTCGCGCGTTGCGCCAGCACTCAGGCTCACGGCATTTCGCATGCTGTTGCGTCTTTAAGGGTGTGACCCACGTCCCGCGCTGGCGCGGCAGCACCGCGGTGCTCCAGGTCTATTTATTCTCTGCTCAGCCGCGTTGCTGAAGTGCTGGCTCTCGTCGTTGAGAGCTCAATAGGGTCCGACTTCGCAAGATGCGTGCCATGGCTCCGTGATAGAGATATGGAAGCTATTTCAATCAATTAGATGGGGGCGCTGACGGAGCTGAAAGGCCGCCTTGACGGGACCGGATGCCCGTTTTTACTGCAGAAGGCCTGTACAATATGCAGGGCAAGCAAGTCAGCAAAAATCAAAGTGCATCGATCGTCGCTGTGCCATCGCACGGTTCCGTATCTGGTTTATGGCGAAGGCTCGAGCGGCGCCGAAATATCCTGCCGCAGAAAACGGGTGGTCTCGACCTACACGATCGGTTTTGCGGCGCTGATCCTCACCGCCGAGCTTTGGGCGATCGCCTGGGCGCCCGGGCGAAGACGTAGCGCGCTCAGCTTGGTTCGTCGACGATATGCGCGCGTAGCGTGCCGATACCGCTGATCTCGACTTCGAGCGCGTCGCCGGGCTTCATCCATAACGGTGGCTTCTTGTGATGGCCGACGCCTTCGGGCGTGCCGGTGGCGATGATGTCGCCAGGCGCAAGGGCTGTGAAATCGGAGCAGAACGCGATGATGTGCGGGATCGAATAGATCAGCTGATCGGTCGGCGAGTGTTGCACTTGCGCGCCGTTGAGCCGCGTCGTCAAAGTGAGCCGGCTTGGATCGGGAATATCTTCGGTGGTGACGAGCCAGGGGCCGAGCGGGCCGGTCGAGGGAAAATTCTTACCCGAAGTGACGGAGAATTTCTGGTAATCGCGTACGCTACCGTCGACGAAGCAGGTGTAGCCGGCGACATGGTCGAGCGCCTGTTCGGGCTTGATGTGGCGGCCAGCCTTGCCGATGACAACGGCAAGCTCGCCCTCGTAATCGAAATGATCGGAAACGTTCGGACGGACCATGTCGCCGCCATGGCCGACCAGGGTGTCGGCAAACCGCACGAACATGCTCGGCTGTTTCGGCAGTTCGCGCCCGGTCTCGGCGGCATGCGAGCGGTAATTGATGCCGGCACAGAGGATTTTGCCCGGACGCGGAATCACCGGCAGGAATTTTATTTCGCCAAGTCTGCGATCGGGCTCGACGTCTTGCACGGCCTTGCGCATGGCCACCAGCGCGCCGGCGGCCAGCGCCGAACGCAGATCCGGCTGGCCGGTCTTGTCATTCAGCGTGACCACGCCGTCCCCGCTGACCGCCCCGAACCGTTCCCTGCCGTCTTCGACAAAACTCAAGAGCTTCATGGGGAGCCTTCTCCGTCCGCGTGTGGTCGTCGCGAAACATTTGTGCCAAAGTCGCGCCACCGCAACTGGTACATAGACTTCACGGGAAAGGAAGCGCTGCGATGAACATCAAGGTCGGGAAAGAGGCGATCGCCGAAGCGTCGGTCAAGCTGCGGAATTGGGGCCGCTGGGGCAAGGACGACCACGTCGGTACGCTCAACCAAGTCACGCCGCAGGATATCGTCAAGGCGGCGAGCCTGATCCGCACCGGGAAAGTATTCGCGCTCGGCATTCCGCTCGATGCCAGCGGGCCGCAGAACGGGCTGTTCGGCGGCCGTTTTAACCCGATCCACCAGATGCTGGCGACCGGCACGGACGCTGTCGCCGAGCGGCAGGACTGGAACAAGATCCGCTATGCCGATGATACGCTGATGCTGTGCGTGCAGGGCGCCACCCATTGGGACGCGCTCGGCCACGTTTTCTACGAGGACAAGGCCTATAACGGCCATGACGCCCGGCTGATCGATTCCAAGGGGCTCAACGTGCTCGGCATCGAGCACTCCAAGAACAAAATGGTCGGACGCGGCGTGCTCTTGGACATCGCGCGCTTTCGCGGGGTGAAATGGCTGGCCGACGGCGAGAGCATTTCCAACGACGAACTCGACAAATGCGCCAAGGACCAGAATGTGGCGATCGGCCGCGGCGATTTCGTCATCATCCGCACCGGTCAGATGGAGCGCTGCCTCGCCGAGAAAGAGTGGGGCGGTTATGCGGGCGGCGACGCGCCCGGCGTCAAATTCGAGAACTGCTACTGGTGCCAGGAAAAGGAAATCGCCGCGATCTGCACCGACACCTGGGGCGTCGAGGTGCGGCCGAACGAAACCAAAGATGCCAACCAGCCGTGGCACTGGGTGGTGATCCCGGCCATGGGGCTATGCATGGGCGAAATCTTCTACCTCAAGGAGCTGGCCGAGGACTGTCACGAGGACGGCATCTACGAATTCTTCTTCTGCGGCCCGCCGCTCATTATCACCGGCGGCACCGGCTCGCCGATCAATCCGCAGGCGATCAAATGATCATCGGCGAAACGCCGGAGCAGCGGGTAGCCGCGACGCTGCATCGCCACGACGCGATAATGTCGGCGACGACGTTCGAGATTGCGGGCTTCCGCGTCGTCAAAAGCCTCGGTGTCGTGCGCGGCATCACGGTGCGCACTCGGTCGCTGCCGCTCACCATCGTCGGGGCGCTGCGCACTCTGTTCGGCGGCCGGGCCGGCATTTTCACCAGCCTATGCGAAAAAGCGCGCGAAGAGGCGTTCGAGCTGATGCTCAGCCATGCCAAGGACGGCGGCGGCAATGCCGTCGTCGGCGTGCGGTACGACACCGGAC
>PLTE01000030.1 GCA_003164375.1 Hyphomicrobiales bacterium
TCTCGCTGATGGCATTGACGATCTCGACCGGCTTCGTCGTCGACGACGCCATTGTCATGATCGAAAATATCGCACGTTACGTCGAAGACGGAATGGACCCGCTCGAAGCCGCATTGCGCGGCTCGGAGCAGATCGGCTTCACAATCATTTCGCTGACGATCTCGCTGATTGCCGTTCTGATCCCGTTATTGTTCATGGGCGACGTGGTCGGTCGACTGTTCCATGAGTTCTCGATCACGCTGGCGGTTACCATCGTTATTTCCGCCGTCGTCTCACTCACCCTGGTGCCGATGATGTGCGCGAAACTTATACGCCATCATCCGGAGGGCGAGCGTTCGCGCTTCGATATCAAGGCCGAGCAGGCTTTCGACGCGGTGATCGCGTGGTACGGCCGGACGCTCAATTGGGTGCTGGACCGCCAGCCGGCGACACTGTTGGTCGCCATCCTGACGCTGGCGCTGACGGTCTTGCTCTATGTCGCGATCCCGAAGGGTTTCTTTCCGGTGCAGGACACCGGAATGATCCAGGGCATATCCCAAGCGTCGCAGAGCATCTCCTACGGCGCCATGGCGGATCTGCAGGGCAAGCTTGCCGATGCTATTCTGAAGGATCCGGACGTCGACAGCATAAGCTCGTTCATCGGCGTCGACGGCACCAACCAGACGCTCAATAGCGGCCGTTTCCTGATCACGCTCAAGCCGCATGACACCCGCAACCTTTCCGCCAGCGCCATCATTCGCAGGCTGCAGGGTGAGGTCTCGGGCGTCGCCGGGATCACGCTTTATATGCAGCCGGTGCAGGACCTGACGATCGATTCCACCATCAGCCGCGCGCCCTATCATTTCGTGCTTGAGGACGCCAATGCAGCGGAATTCGAGACCTGGGTGCCCAGGCTGGTGCAGCGGCTCGGTCAATTGCCGCAACTCGCCGATGTAGCAAGTGACCTGCAGCAGCAGGGATTGGCCGTCAATATCGTCATCGACCGAGCGACCGCCAGCCGTTTCGGCATCACGCCGGCGACGATCGACAACGTGCTTTACGATGCCTTTGGCCAGCGGATCGTTTCGACGATCTATACCCAGTCGAACCAATACCGCGTCATCCTGGAAGTCGATCCCGCGCTGCAGAAATCGTTGACCGGATTAACCTCGCTCTATCTGCCGTCTTCCTCGTCGACAACCAACGGGCAGGTGCCGCTTACGGCGATCGCGCATATCGAGCAGCGCGCGGCGCCCTTGCTCATCACCCATTTCAGTCAATTTCCGGCAACCGCGATTTCGTTCAACACCGCGCCGGGCTATTCGCTCGGTTCCGCCGTAACAGCCATTCAACAAGCCGAGAGCGAAGTCGGCCTGCCGTTCAGCTTCATTACCGCGTTCCAGGGCACCGCGGCGGCGTTCCAGTCGTCGTTGGCCAACGAAGTGTTCCTGATCGTCGCCGCGGTGGTGGCGATGTATATCGTGCTCGGCGTCTTGTACGAGAGCTTCGTCCATCCGATCACCATCCTCTCGACCCTCCCTTCGGCCGGCGTCGGCGCGCTGCTGTCCTTGATGGTGCTGCATTACGATCTCGACGTCATCGCCATCATCGGCATCATTCTCCTGATCGGTATCGTCAAGAAAAACGCAATCATGATGATCGACTTCGCGCTGGAGGCCGAACGCGTCGAGGGGATGCCACCGCGCGACGCAATCTATCAAGCCTGCCTGTTGCGCTTCCGGCCGATCATGATGACGACAATGGCCGCCATCCTCGGCGCGTTGCCGCTGATGGTGGGAACCGGGACCGGATCCGAGCTGCGCCAGCCACTCGGCATCGCCATTATCGGTGGACTGGTCTTCAGTCAGGTGCTGACACTGTTCACGACGCCCGTCATTTATCTGTACTTCGATCGCCTCGCCTTACGCCTGACCGGCCGTCGGCCGACGAACCCGCTGGCTCCCGGAGCGCCGGCCGAATGAACATTTCCGCGCCGTTCATCAGCCGGCCGGTGGCGACCACGCTGCTCACGCTTGGCATTGCCATGGCCGGCGCGCTCGCCTTCTTGAAATTGCCGGTTGCACCACTGCCGCAGGTCGACTTTCCGACCATTTCGGTCAGCGCGCAGCTTCCCGGCGCCAGCCCGGAAACGGTGGCGACCAGCGTCGCCGAGCCGCTTGAGCGCCATCTCGGCCAAATCGCCGACGTCACCGAAATGACGTCGCAGAGCGGCATCGGACAGACCCGCATCACGCTCCAATTCCAACTCAACCGCGACATCGACGGTGCGGCGCGCGACGTGCAGGCCGCGATCAATGCCGCCCGCGCCGATTTGCCGGCGAGCCTGAAATCCAACCCCACTTATCGCAAGGTCAATCCGGCCGACGCGCCGATCCTCATTCTGGCCATGACGTCGAAGACCCTGACGCAAGGCCAAATGTACGATGCCGCCAGCAACGTCTTTCAGCAACAGCTGTCGCAGATCGGCGGCATCGGACAAGTCATCATCGGCGGCTCGGCACTGCCCGCCGTCCGCGTCGAGCTCAACCCGCAAGCGATGTACAAATACGGCATCGGCCTGGAAGATGTGCGCGCCGCGCTCGCCTCCGCCAATGCCAACAGTCCTAAGGGCTCCATCGACGACGGCGACCGCCGTTACCAGCTCTACACCAACGACCAGGCGACCAAGGCCGCAGATTACGCGCCGCTCGTCATCGCCTACCGCAACGGCGCCGCTGTCCAGTTGTCGGACGTCGCCGCAATCAACGATTCCGTCGAGGACGTGCGCAATCTCGGATTGGCCAACGGCCAGCCGTCGGTACTGGTGATTTTGTTCCGCCAGCCCGGCGCCAACATCATCGACACCATCGACAGCGTGAAGGCCGAATTGCCGCACTTGCAAGCCGCCATGCCGGCCGACGTCAACGTCACCATCGCCATCGACCGCAGCACGACCATCCGGCAATCCTTGAGCGACACCGAAGTTACGTTGTTGATCGCAATCGCCCTGGTCACGGTCGTCGTCTATTTGTTCCTACGTAATTTCAGCGCCACCCTGATTCCGTCGGTCGCGGTGCCGGTGTCCATCTTAGGCACCTTCGGCACGATGTATCTTCTCGGCTACAGTCTCGACATCCTGTCGCTGATGGCGTTGACCATCGCGAC
>PLTE01000167.1 GCA_003164375.1 Hyphomicrobiales bacterium
CGTCCCCCGCCCAGTCGTCCCCCGCCCAGTCGTCCCCCGCCCAGCCGTCCCCCGCGCAACGAGCGTCGGCGACCGGCGTGGCTGCGAACACCGGCACTTCCAAGATCCGCCTAGCCGCCTCCACGCCAATCGCAGCGATTGCCACGAGGCAGACCACCGCGAAAGCGACCGGCACAAGCCCAAGCTCGAACGCACAAAGCGGCGCGACCTCAAGCCCGAGTGCAAAGGGCGGCACCACCGCGGCAGCCAGCCCGACGCCGGCTTCGAGCGCGGCGCCAACGAGCGGTCCGGATGCCGGCGCAGCGGGCCAGAACGCCGCAGCCAAGCAGGCGGACCAATCCAGTAGCGACAGTACGAAGCTCGAGGCGGCGGCCAATGCCGCCACGACATCGGCGGCGGATGAACAAAACGCGCCTGCCACGACGTCCACACCAGCCGCGAAAAAGTCGGCATCGAGCGGGGCGGACGATGCGGCAGCCGACAATGACGCATCACCGGCAAGCGGTGCCGCCGCAGCCAATCCGTCAACGCCGGTGGCCGCGGCCATTGTCGCCGATACCGCAGTCGAGACCGTACCGGCTTCAACCAATACTGCAACATCGGCCGGCGCAATCGGGGCGCAATCCAAACCGCGCGCGCAAACGAACCCGCCGCACAGCGGGACCCAGGACGCTCTCGATCCAGCAGACGCGTCGGAAGCAAGCGATGCGGCACCGGTCAAGGCGCAAGACACCGTAACCACGCGAGCCGCCTTGACCGACCCTGCCGCCGGATCTGCCTCCGGCACGAAGGCGCAACAAGCTCGGGCGGGGACGGACAACACCACTTCGCCAACGCAGCCGAACGGCAGCACCCAGACCGACGAGCACCCCAACCCGCCGTCCGCAGCCGATCTCGCGGCGGCGCGTGCCGACGCGACCGCCGCGCTTACGCCAGCCGATAGCGCCAACGGCGCGAAAGCACCATCGGCCACGGGAGCCGCGAAGTCGGCCACGGCCGACCCGTCGACTCTCGGTCTGGCGCCCGGCAATGTCGCGACCACTCAGGCCGCCACGACTGAGGCCACGACCGCAACGTCCGGGTCGGCGCTCGCCGCCGCCGTTCCGATTGCCGGCCTGCCCGTCACGATTGCCGCGCACGCACAGGGCGGCTTAAGTCAATTCGATATCAGGCTTGATCCGCCGGACCTCGGCCGTATCGATGTGCGCCTCGGCTTCGATAGCAACGGCCAAGTGACTTCGCACGTCACCGTCGACCGCCCGGAGACGCTCACGCTCCTGCAAAGCCAGCAGCCGCAACTCGAGCAGGCGCTGCAACAGGCCGGATTGAAGACCGCCGATAACGGACTGCAATTCTCGCTGCGCGATCAATCCTTCACCGGACAGAACAACAACGGCAGCGGCACCCAACAGAATGCGCCGCAAGTCGTCATCCCCGACCCCGACCTAGCCTCCGTCGAGACCAGGCAGATTTACTCCCGCGCCGCGCTTGGTGGCGGGGTCGACATTCGGGTGTGAACAGCAATTGTTTGAGGGCGAACCATGAGCACTACGACCACAACTCCGACGACGAGCACCGCGGCCGCCACGACCAACTCGACCGCCTCCACCGCTTCGGCCGCTGGCGTCGCCGGATCACAACAACTTGCCGGCAATTACAACACCTTCCTGACGCTGCTAACCACGCAGCTACAGAACCAAGACCCGCTCTCTCCGCTCGACAGCAATGAATTCACCCAGCAGCTCGTCGAGTTTTCCTCGGTCGAACAGCAGATCAACATGAACGCGAACCTGCAAACCCTGATCTCGCTGCAGCAAACCTCCGAAGCGACCTCGGCGATGCAATTCCTCGGCAGTAGCGTCACACTCACGGGGTCGACCGCAACGCTTGCGGCCAGCTCTCCGGCCACTTGGTCCTTGAACTCGCCATCGCCCGCGACGGGTACCGTCACGATCACGAGCTCGACCGGTCAGACCGCCTATAACGGAACGGTGTCGCTGAATGCCGGCAGCAATTCCTACAGCTGGAACGGCCAAGGCACGAACGGAGTAACCTGGCCCGCCGGCCAGTACACCCTCGCGATCACCGCCACGGGCGCCAACGGCCAGGCGGTGACCGTCTCAACCCAGGTCCAAGGCACGGTCAGCGGGGTCAATGTCAGCCAGAACCCACCGCAAGTCACGGTCGGCGGCCAGAGCTACCCAATCAGCGCCATCCAATCGATCAATAGCAGCAGTTCCAGCACGCTCAGCAACCTGAGCACCAGTCTCACTAATCTCAACACCAGTCTCAGCACGCTCAACCAGCTGCTGTAACGCTTAGCGACGCACCTCCCCCGCCCCGTCGCGGACCGGTTCAAACGCCCATGAGCCCTTCTTACCGCTCCGGCTTTGCCGAATCCCGGGCCCGCCCCGTCGGCCACACCGATTGTGGCCAATTGCGCGCGTTGCTTAGGCAAATTTTAAGTGGCCATGCGTAAGGTCGGCGGCTGTAGAGTAGTCGAGTTAGTGAGAGTTGCTATGACCGAACCCCATCGCCCGAGGGTTAAATATGTCATCGGGCCGGACGGCTCTCCCCTGACCATTGCCGATCTGCCGGCGCCGGGGACGAAACGTTGGGTCATCCGCCGCAAGGCGGAAGTTGTCGCGGCTGTTCGCGGCGGATTGCTGTCCTTAGAAGAAGCATGCAGCCGCTACACGCTGACCGTCGAGGAATTCCTCGCCTGGCAATATTCGATCGACCAGCACGGCCTCGCCGGGCTGCGCACGACCCGTATCCAGCAATATCGCTCATAACGCGCACCTAATCCGTCTTGCCGAGTTGCTAACGCGGCCGCATGCGGCCGGCGTCGCCGTCGCATTTCCGTCTGCCGGCGCGGTTTATTAACCGGGCGCTAACCATCCACCGGGCAAATCTTGCCGAGTGAGACGCAATCGCGTCGCGCTCACGGCGGCAGGCTTGGGGGAAGGCTCGGTGCAAGGTCTGATCGAGTTCGCCAAAACGCTCGGCGCGCCGCGCATCGCGGCGATGGGTGCTGTGACCGTCGCGCTTATCGGCACCTTCGCCTTTCTCATTCTGCACATAACGGCGCCGCAGATGACGCCGCTTTTCACCGACCTGGCGTTGCCGGATTCCGCCTCGATCGCCAAGGAGCTCGATCGCGAGGGCGTCACCTACGAACTGCGCAATGACGGCAATATTATCATGGTGCCGAGCGACAAGGTGGCACGGCTGCGTATGACGCTTGCCGAAAACGGCCTGCCCAAGGGCGGCGGCGTCGGCTACGAGATTTTCGACAAGTCGGACGCGCTGGGCACCACCAGCTTCGTGCAGAACGTCAACAATCTGCGAGCGCTCGAAGGCGAGCTGGCGCGCACCATCGAGGCGCTCGACCGCGTCCAAGCTGCGCGCGTGCATCTGGTGATGCCGGAGCGGCCGCTGTTCTCGCGCGACAAGATCGAGCCATCCGCGTCGATCGTGCTCAAAGTGCGCGGCGCGCTCGAGCCGGGACAGGTTCGCGCCATCCGTCATCTCGTCGCTACCGCGGTCAACGGGCTGCGCCCGCAGCGCATTTCGATCGTCGACGAGCAGGGCCAGCTTTTGGCCGACGGCGCGGCCGACGATACGAACGGCAGCGACGTTGGCTCCGACGAGCGGCAGGCTGTGTTTGAAAAGCATATGCGCGAGCAGATCGAATCGATCGTGTCCTCTGTGGTCGGGCCCGGTCACTCGCGCGTGCAGGTCAGCGCCGATTTCGACTTCAACCGCATCACTCAGACTTCGGATAAATTCGATCCCGACGGCCGCGTCGTCCGTTCCAGCCAGACCCGCGAGGAAACCTCGGCGTCGGGCGAGGGCAACAGCAATCAGGTCACGGTCGGCAACGAATTGCCAGGCGCCAACCAGCGCCAAGCGGCCGCAGCCGAGGCCGCGCCGCGCGACCAAAGCCGCAAGTCGGAGGAAATCGTCAACTACGAAATCTCGAAGACAACGAAGACCGAAGTGATCGAAGGCGGCCGCATTAACCGGGTCTCGGTCGCCGTCCTGGTCGACGGCAACTACGTCAAGAACGAAAAGGGCGACGTGACCTATCAGCCGCGCAGCAAGGAAGACCTCGATCAGATCGCGGCGCTGGTGCGCTCGGCGATCGGCTTCGACCAGAAGCGTGGCGACCACGTCGAGGTCGTCAATCTGCGCTTTGCCGAGACTGCCGCCATGCCGATCAATGAGCCGACCGGCTGGCTCTCCGCGTTCCATTTCACTAAGGACGACATCATGCGCGCCATCGAAATGGTGGTGATGGGCGTGCTCGGGCTCGTGGTGCTGCTGTTGGTGGTGCGGCCTTTGGTGCGTCGCATCATTACCCCGGACGAGCGCAAGCTTGCCGCTTTGCCGGCCGCCGCCGGCGACGCCTTGCCGGGCGCGGCGCCCACCGCCGCGATCGCCAGCGAAGGCGCCGATCCGGCGAAACCGGCGGAGCCGAGCAAGACCGCGAAGATGATCGACATTGCCCAGATCCAGGGTCAGGTCCACGCCCAATCGGTGCAAAAGGTCGGCGAGCTCGCTGACAACAATCCGCAGGAAACCGTCTCGATTATCCGCGGATGGCTGCATGAGAACGCGGCCTGACCGAGCAACACCATGGCCGCAACACCAAACAACAAGCCGGCCAGCGAGGCCACCCAAAAAGAGATCACTAGCGCATTAGCGAGTCTCGCCAGCCATGCGCCGGTCACGATCCAAAAACGCCAGCTTAACGGTCCGGAACGCGCCGCAGTTCTCATGCTCGCGCTCGGCGAGCAGCACGGCGCCAAGGTCTGGAACATGCTCGACGACGACGAGCTGCGTAAGATTTCGGTCGTGATGTCGACCATCGGCACTATCGAGGCCGGACTCGTCGAGAATCTGTTTCTGGAATTCGTCTCGCGCATGTCCGCGTCGGGAGCGATCCTGGGCAATTATGATGCGACGGAACGCCTGCTGCAGCAATATCTGCCGCCGGAGCGGGTCGGTAATATCATGGAGGAGATCCGCGGTCCGGCCGGTCGCAACATGTGGGAGAAGCTCTCCAACGTGCAGGAGGAAGTGCTCGCCAATTACCTTAAGAACGAATACCCGCAGACGGTCGCGGTAGTGCTGTCGAAGATCGGACCGGAACATGCCGCGCGCGTGCTTGCGATCCTGCCGGGCGACATGGCGCTGGACGTCGTAAACCGCATGTTGCGCATGGAGGCAGTGCAGAAGGAAGTCCTGGAGCGCGTCGAGCAGACGCTGCGGACCGAATTCATGTCGAACCTGTCGCAGACGCGCCGGCGCGACGCGCACGAGGTCATGGCCGAGATCTTCAACAATTTCGATCGCCAGACCGAGACGCGCTTTCTGACCGCGCTCGAGGAGGATAACCGCGAGAGCGCCGAGCGTATCAAGACCCTGATGTTCACCTTCGACGACCTGACCAAGCTCGATCCGGCGTCGACGCAAACACTGATGCGCCACGTCGAGAAGGACAAGCTCGGCGTTGCGCTCAAGGGCGCCACCGAGCCGGTGCGCCAATTCTTCCTGTCCAACATGTCGGCGCGCGCCGCCAAGATGCTGATGGATGACATGGCGGCCATGGGTCCGGTGCGGTTGCGCGAGGTCGACGAAGCGCAAGGCCTGCTCGTCAACCTCGCCAAGGACCTCGCCGCCAAGGGCGAGATCGTGATCTCGAAGACCCGCGGCGAAGAAGAACTGATCTATTGAGACATATGGCATGAGCGCACCGACAAAGTTTCTGTTCGACACCGACTTCGGCGGCAACGCCGAACGCAAGCCGGCCGAACCGACCGTCACGCTCACCGAGCACGCGGTGAAGCTCGCCGAGGCGGAAACCGCGGCGCATCGGCGAGGTTATGCCGAAGCGCAAAGCGACGCGGGTGTCGAGGCCGACCGCCGCGTCGCCACCGCGCTGGAAAGCATCGCCAGCGGGCTTGCCGGCGCAATCGAAGCGCTGCGGGCGATCGAGACGCGGCTTGAATGCGAGGCGGTCGAGGTGGCCGTGGCGGTCGCGCGCAAGCTTGCGCCCGCCTTGGTCGAGCGCGAGCCGTTCGCCGAAATCGCGGCGCTGGCGAGCGACTGCTTTGGCCAACTCCTCTCCTCACCGCATATCGCGGTGCGGGTCAACGACGCGCTCTATGCCGCCGCGAAAGAAAAGCTCGACGAGATCGCACGCGCGAAAAGCTTCGAGGGCCGTCTGGTGGTACTTGCCGAACCAGATATTGCGGTCGGCGACTGCCGCATCGAATGGGCGGATGGCGGCATCAATCGCGACAGCGCCGCGAGCGCCGCGGCGATCGCCGAAGTGGTTGCGCGCTATATCAGCGCGCGCCGCGACCACGCAGCGGCGGCGCCGCCGGCGCAGGAAATACTGAGGAGGTATGAAAATGAGTGAGGATGGCAAAGTCCCGCTACCCAACCTGGAAGGCGGCGAGGTGGCGTTCGAAGCGCCGCTCGCGCCGGAGCCGGAGGGACCGACCACACGCATCGCCTCCGAACTCGAAGCGGTGTTCGACGTCCCGGTGCAGGTATCGGCGGTGCTTGGCCGAGCGCGAATGGATATCGGCGACCTGCTTAAGCTCGGTCCCGGTACGGTGCTCGAACTCGACCGCAAGGTCGGTGAGGCGATCGACATCTACGTCAACAACCGCCTGGTGGCTCGCGGCGAAGTCGTCCTTGTCGAGGAGAAGCTCGGCGTGACGATGACGGAAATCATCAAGGCTGAAAGGTCGTGATGCGAAGGGACGGGCGAACAGCTCGACCTAGCGAAGAAGGAATAATACGATGCGTCTTTTGATTGTCGGCACGCTCAACGGCCAGCTCACCACCGCAACCAAGCTCGCGATGGACAAAGGCGCCTTGGTCACGCATGCCGCGGACATCGCGCAGGCTCTCGCCGTGCTGCGCTCGGGCCGCGGCGCCGACCTCTTGATGGTCGATGTCGCGATCAACATTCGCGATCTGGTGACCGGTCTCGAGGCCGAGCATATCCACGCGCCGATCGTCGCCTGCGGCACCGCGACAGACGCGCGCGCCGCGGTCGCCGCGATCCAGGCCGGCGCCAAGGAATATATCCCGCTGCCGCCGGACGCCGAACTGATCGCCGCCGTGCTCGCCGCGGTCGCCGACGACCGGCGCGAGCTGATCTACCGCGACGACGCCATGGCGCGCGTCGTCAAGCTGGCGCAGCAAGTCGCCGCGAGCGACGCGTCGGTGCTGATCACCGGCGACTCCGGCACCGGCAAGGAGGTGCTGGCGCGTCACGTGCACGCCCGTTCGAACCGCGCCAGGAAGCCGTTGATCTGCGTGAACTGCGCGGCAATCCCGGAAACGCTGCTTGAATCCGAACTGTTCGGCCACGAGAAGGGCTCGTTCACCGGCGCGATCGCGCGCCGGATCGGCAAATTCGAGGAAGCCAATGGCGGCACGCTCTTGCTCGATGAAATCTCCGAGATCGACGTGCGGCTGCAGGCCAAGCTTCTGCGCGCCGTGCAGGAGCGCGTCATCGACCGCGTCGGCGGCACCCGGCCGGTGCCGATCGATATCCGTATCATCGCGACGTCGAACCGCAATTTGGCGGAAGCCGTGCGCGACGGCACGTTCCGCGAGGATCTCTTGTTCCGGCTCAATGTCGTGAACTTGAAAATCCCGCCGTTACGCGAACGGCCGGCCGACGTGATCGAACTGGCCGAATATTTCATCAGGAAATACGCCGTGGCGAACGGCGTGCCGGCTCGCCCGCTGTCGGCCGACGCGCGGCGCACGCTGACGCTGAACTACTGGCCCGGCAACGTGCGCGAACTGGAAAACACCATGCACCGCGCCGTGCTGATGGCGACCGGCGCCGAAATCGGACCTGACGCGATCCTCACCCCCGACGGCAGCCGGATCGACCAGCAGAAGAGCGCGCCGGCGGTGGCGCATGCGGCGTTTGCCGCCGAGCAAGTCTCGCGGGGTCTGGTCGGCCGGACCGTCGCCCAAGTGGAGCGCGATCTCATCCTGGAAACGCTCAAACATTGTCTCGGCAACCGCACCCACGCCGCCAATGTGCTCGGCATCTCGATCCGCACGCTGCGCAACAAACTCAATGAATATTCGGCTGACGGCGTACCGGTACCACCGCCGGGCGGCGGCGAGCCGCGGGTCGCGGCGGCGTAGCGCGCCCAGGAATTCGCCCGGATCGTCACTCCGCCGCGCGGCGCGCGGCGACGATCTGGTCGGCGGTGCGGCCGGTGAGCTCCGCCATGTGATCGAATTTGAAGGTGAAGGTGCCGGCGCCGGC
>PLTE01000174.1 GCA_003164375.1 Hyphomicrobiales bacterium
AGATCGGCGAGCAGGTCGACTTCCTCCGATTTCTTCCGGTCCGCGGCAGCCGCGGCGCGGTGCAATGGTGGACGGCCTATCTCACGGCCGGTCCCGGCTGGATCATTTCCGGCGTGTTGAAGCTCTTGGCGGGCTCATTCCTCGCCTATCTCGCGCTTGAACATCATATTCCGCCCGAAAAGGCCACCGAGCCGACACAGATGTATCTGGTCGGCTTTCGCTATGTTTTCTCCTCGCCCCAAATGGCGCTGGCTTTCACCGGCGCCTTCGTCATCATTTCGCAGCTCAAGATCAATGTGACCAACGCCTATGCNNCGCGCCTCACCCACAGCCATCCCGGGCGCGTGGTGTGGGTGGTATTCAATGTGGCCATTGCATTGATGCTGATGGAACTCGGTATCTTCAAGATGCTCGAGCACATATTGGGTCTTTATTCGATCGTGGCGGTATCATGGGTCAGCGCGCTCGTCGCCGATCTCGTGGTCAACAAGCCGCTGGGCCTTAGTCCCGCCGGCATTGAGTTCAAGCGCGCGCATCTCTACGACATCAATCCGGTCGGCGTCGGCGCGATGCTGACGGCCACCGTCTCTGGAATCGCCGCCTTTTCGGGCATTCTGGGGGCGACGCTTCAATCCCTGTCCGGTTTCCTGGCGCTAGCCGTCGGCTTCGTCGTGGCTCCCGTCATCGCCTATGCGACCAAAGGCCGATTCTATATCGCCCGCACGCCGCGCAAGAGCTGGAGCGGACAGGATGTGATCCGCTGCTCGATCTGCGAGCACCATTTCGAGACCGAGGATATGGCACACTGTCCGGCCTATTCCGGACCGATCTGCTCGCTGTGCTGTTCGCTGGAGACCCGCTGCCGGGACTGCTGTAAGCCGCAGGCGCGGATGTCGAACCAGATACTGCACTGGCTCGGCCAAATCCTGCCGGGCGGCGTTCCACGGGCGCTCAACAGCGATGTCGGACGTTATCTCGGCGTTCTTTTGTTGTTCGCCGGCGTGATCGGTTCGGTGCTGTCGCTCGTCTATTTTCAAGTTTCGCTCGACATCGGGGCCCCCAACGAAATTCTGCGGTCGACGCTTTGGACCGTCTTCTTCATCCTGACGATCATCGCCGGGGTCGCCGCATGGCTGTTCGTGCTGGCGCAGGAGAGCCGCCGCGTGGCCGAAGAGGAAACGCGCCGCCAGACCGACCTGTTGATGAACGAGATCGATGCCCATAAGCGCACCGATGCCAAGCTGCAGAAGGCCAAGGAGGTGGCCGAGGCGGCCAGCAAGGCCAAGAGCCGACACGTCGTCGGCTTGAGCCACGAATTGCGCACGCCGCTCAATGCCATTCTCGGCTACACGCAATTGCTGGCGCGAGACCCGGCGATACCGGCCGCCAGGATCAGCCAGATTAACGTCGTGCGGCGCAGCGCCGAGCACCTCTCGGGCTTGATCGACGGGCTTCTCGATATCTCCAAGATCGAGGCCGGTCGATTTCATCTCAGCCGCAATGAGGTGCACATCTATGAGTTTCTCGATCAGCTCGTCGATATGTTCCGCCTGCAGGCGATGGCCAAAGGCATCGAGTTTCGCTACATCCGATTGCAGCGGCTGCCGCGGGTGGTCAACGCGGATGAGAACCGGCTGCGCCAGATCCTCATCAATCTCCTCTCCAACGCGATTAAATTCACCGATGCGGGTCAGGTGACGTTTCGGGTCGGCTACCGCCACCAGGTGGCTGAGTTCACGATCGAGGATACCGGCGTCGGAATTCACAAGAACGACCTCACGCGGATCTTCCAACCGTTCGAACGGGCGCGGACCGCGCGTGCCAAGGCCACGCTCGGAACCGGCTTGGGTTTGACCATCACGAGCCTCCTCACCAACGTGATGGGCGGCGAGATCACGGTCCGAAGCGAGGTGGGCAAAGGTAGTCTATTTCGCGTCAAGCTCTTGTTGTCCGAAGTGTCGAACCCGCGCATTGCCTCGACCATGGAGGACCGCGTGCGCGGTTATCTCGGCCCGCGGCAAACCATCATGGTGATCGACGACAACGAGGTGCAAAGAGAACTGGTACGCGAACTTCTAGAGCCCCTGGGGTTCAAGATCGTGGCAGCTTCGAGCGGGCGGGAAGGCCTGTCGCTGGCCGGGCAAAGCAAGCCGAATCTCGTCCTGCTTGATATCGCAATGCCGGAGATGGACGGCTGGCAGGTCGCGCAGCGCATCCGCCGCGATCTGCGGGAGCGGATTGCCATCGTCATGCTGTCGGCGAACGCTATCGATCCAAACCACATGCTGGAAGCGGAGCGGCTTTACGACGACACGATCATGAAGCCCATCGATTTACGGCAGCTTCTCAAGAAGATCCACGCCCTGCTCGACATCGAATGGGTCTATGAGCCGGAGCCTACAACGCATCCGGCGGCGCCTGCGACAGCGATCGTCGTCCCGTCCGATGACGCAATCGATGAGTTGATCAGCCTGGGCGAGATCGGGCACGTTCGGCGAATCCTCGACAAACTAGGCGAGATAGAGGCGAGCGCGCCGGAATGCCGCGACTTTGTCGTCAAAATGCGCAGCATTGTCGATGCGTTCGATTTGAAGCAATACGCCGCTGCGCTTGCGGGAATTCGTAACAGCCATGCTTCGTAACAGCCATGCTTCGTAACAGCCATGCGTAGTAAGGGCGACGGCCGGGATATTGTTCTGGTGGTCGACGATTCGCCCGAGACCTTGCGAATGCTGACCGACGCGATCGAGGCAGCCGGCATGACGGTCCTGGTCGCGCTCGAGGGTGAGCACGCAATCTCGATCGTCGAAAAAGTACTTCCCGACGTCATTCTCATGGATGCGCTGATGCCCGGCATGGATGGCTTCGAAACCTGCCGTCGCCTCAAGCGCAACAAGACGCTCGCGCATGTGCCGGTGATCTTCATGACTGGTCTCAGCGAGACCCAGGATATCGTCAAGGGGCTGGAGGGGGGCGGCGTCGATTACGTGACCAAGCCGATCGTCCCCGACGAGTTACTGGCGCGGATTCGCGTGCATCTCGCGAATGCGCGCCTCGCCAACAGCGCCCGCGCGGCCCTCGATGCGTCCGGCCGCTATTTGTTGGCGACAAACAGCTCCGGCGCGGTACTCTGGTGCACGCCGCAGACCTCGAAGTTGCTCGGCCTCGCCTTCGGCGATTTCAACGGCGAGGGCGATTTGCTGCCGCCGAACGTGCAGGAATGGTTGCAAAAATGCATCCGTTCCGAGGTCAAATCGGGCGATTCGATCGCCCTCGATACCTTCACCAGCCCGATCAAATTGCAGTTTTCCTATGTCGGGCAGGTCGCGCCGGAGGAAATCCTGTTGCGTCTGGTCGAGGGCGAATTCGAGAACGACAATCTCGTGCTCAAGCGCAAGCTGCAATTGACGCAGCGCGAGTCCGAGGTGTTGATGTGGATTGCGCGCGGCAAATCGAACCGCGATATTGCGGAAATCCTCAGTCTCAGTCCGCGCACCGTCAACAAGCATCTCGAGCAGATTTACGCCAAGCTCGGTGTCGAGAACCGCGCATCGGCGGCCGCTCTGGCGGTGCGGATGCTCGGGGTCCGGTGACTAGGACGCGGCGGCGGAAGCCGCCGCGCTTCGGCATCGCAACCAGGCACCGCTTTGGAACAGCGAAAGTTTCTGCAGGCTGAATGCCGAGAATGTCGTGTAGCCTCCACAGACGCACGCATGACGAACAGCCTGAGATTGTTGGACGCCTCGAAGTGACCGCCAGGTCCTGCGATCATGAAGAAAATCCGATCACGAACGATCCAAGCACGTTGATGAACAACGTGCCCCACGGATACGCAAAACCAAGCCATTCGGTCGATACGATCGTGCACCAGTGGCGGGCGACACCGCCGAGCGCGCTTCCGATCGCGACGGTCAGGTAAGGCGCCATGGCGTCGGCAATGCCGGAAAATACCGCAGTGCCGATAGCGAGCCTGCGGACTAGTGAGGATGGAAGCTCCGGGGGTTCCAGCCGTTATTGCCGCTTCGTCAACATGCTCGGCCTTCCTTCGATCGCCGTCCCGGTCGGATTCGACGACCGCGGCATGCCGGTCGCGATAGAATTGATCGGCCGCGCCGGACGGGATCGAAGTCTCATCGCACTTGCCAAATATATGTCGAAAAATACCGACTGGCATGCGCGTATCCCGTCGGCGATCACCAGTTCAATAATCGGTGACTTGGAGTTATTTGGATAAGCGATTCGTCGGGTTCTTCGAATTTAAGGGCTCCCGATCTTAGGCGTCTGAGCCCGGTGATGTCGGCGCCATAATCGCATTTCTCGCTCCGCAGCGTTGTGGCTACTATAGGCCAGGTCGCCATGATCGACGCAGGGCTCCCGGCGCAGAGTTTCAATTTCTAACCGGGTCAATACGAGGATGCTCATGCCGTACGTAACAACCGATGATGAAATCAGTCTCTATTACGAAGAAGTCGGAGCCGGCATTCCGATCGTTTTCGTTCATGAATTCGCCGGCGATGTCCGCTCTTACGAGCAGCAGATGCGCCATTTTGGCCAGCGTTATCGGTGTATCGCCTTCAACGCGCGGGGCTATCCGCCCTCCGACGTTCCGCACGATGGCGAGAAATACTCGCAAAGTTGGGCGCGGGACGATATTCGCGATGTGCTCGATGGGCTGAAGATCGAGAAAGCCCACATTGTTGGTCTTTCGATGGGCGGTTTTGCTACGTTGCATTTTGGTTTTTCCTATCCCGCCCGCGCGCGGTCGCTGGTGGTCGCCGGCTGCGGCTATGGCGCGGCGCCCGACAAGCGCGAACAATTCGCGGCCGAAGCGGAGGCGGTCGCAAAACAGTTCGAGCAGGAGACCATGGCAAAGGCGGCGCACGGCTACGCCCTGGGACCAACCCGCGTGCAGTTCCAGAACAAAGATCCGCGTGGCTGGCAGGATTTTGCCTCGCAACTTGCCGAGCATTCGACCGAGGGCTCGGCGCGGACGATGCGCGGCGTTCAGGCGCGTCGGCCCTCGTTGTTCGACCTCGTCGACAAAATGCGTGCAGTGCGTACGCCGACTTTAATCATGACCGGCGACGAAGACTGGCCGTGCCTTGAGCCGGCTTTGTTGATGAAACGCACGATCCCGACCGCCGCGCTGGTCGTGATGCCGAACGCCGGTCACACCATCAACCTCGAGGAGCCGACCGCCTTTAACCAGCACATTTCCGAATTCTTGCATGCGGTCGATGTCGGGGCCTGGCGAGCCCGCGACCCGCGCGCTATGGCGTCTGCAATCCTCGGGCGCTGACGTTCAAGGCGCCGTGCAGCCGCTTTCCGCTCATGTCGACATGCGGCCGAGATAGGCTTCTTGGACACGCGTGTCTTCCCTCAACTGGTCGCACCGGCCGGAGGCCGTGATCGACCCTGTCTGGAGGACGTAGCCCCGGCTCGCGATTTGAAGTGCATAGCGTGCGTTCTGCTCTACCAATAGCACGCTTGTACCGCCGGCATTGATCGAGCTGATGGTGCGGAAAATGTCCTGGACGATCAGAGGAGCAAGGCCGAGCGATGGCTCGTCAAGGCACAGCAGTCGCGGTTCCGACATCATGGCCCGGCCGAGTGCCAGCATCTGCTGCTCGCCACCGCTCAGCGTTCCCGCTTTTTGACCGGCGCGTTCGCGGAGGCGTGTGAACATTGCAAACATGGCATCGACGAGTGTGCGCACCCGCGCGTGGTCTTTCCGATATTTGAATCCGCCGAGCTCGAGATTTTCACGAACTGTCAGGTTTGAAAAAACATGACGCCCTTCAGGCACCAAAGCGATGCCGAGCCGGCTTCGCTCGTGCGACGGCAACGCGGTAATGTCGCGACCTTCGAACAGGATAACGCCGGTACGCGGCTTGATGACTCCGGCGATGGCGCGGAGCGTGGTGCTCTTGCCGGCGCCGTTGGCGCCGATAAGAGTGACGATCTCGCCTTCGGCAACGTCAATGGAAATATCACGGCACGCAACGACTTTGCCGTAAGAAATATCGAGACCCGTCGTGGCTAGCAGAACGGTCACGGAACGTCGGCTCCAAGATAGGCGCTGATCACTTTTGGATGGCATTGAACCTCGGACGGAGTGCCTTCGAACAGGAACTGACCGTAGTCCATGACCAAGATCCGGTCGGCGACCGTCATAACCAAGTTCATATTATGCTCGACCATGACGACGGTTATTCCGCGCGCGCGTAAATTGGTGATGCGCAGCAAGAGCGCCGCGACTTCCGTTGTGTTGAGCCCGGCGGCCGGTTCATCGACCATGAGGAGCCGCGGCGCTGTCGCCAGCGCGCGAGCAATTTCGAGCAGACGCTGCTCGCCGTAGGAAAGCGCGCCGGCGGCGATCGACGCGCGGTGGCTCAGCCCCACGAACTCTAAAAGATCAATTGCCTGCTCGCGGCACCGGCGTCTTTCTTGTTGGAAAGCGGCTCCGTGCAGCAAATATTGCCAGGGCGGGATCGCGTGTCGGGTGTGGTACCCGACGAGAACATTTTCCAGCACTGAGAGCTGCTTGAACAGCCTAATTTTCTGGAACGTACGGGCAAGTCCATGCCGGGCCCGAAGATGCGGCGGCATGCCGACCAATTCCACCCCGGCAAATCTTATTGTTCCATCATCGGGTTGGTGCAGTCCGCTGAGCAGGTTGAGCAAGGTCGATTTTCCGGCGCCATTGGGGCCGATCACCGCAAATACCGTTCCCGAAGAAATCGCGAGTGAAATATCACGTACCGCGCGAACACCGCCATAACTCTTTGATAAGCCCTGCACCTGCAGCAGGGGCGCCGCGATGTCGATGTGACTCGTAGCCGACGCCGTCACGTTGCGCTTTCCTCGGCGAAGAAAAATAGCCGCTGTCGCACCAGCCGCCAAGCCTGCATGATCCCGCCCGGCATGAACAGCACCACCAGTGTCACCGAGGCGCCATACAAGATGAGGCGGAGATCGCCAATCGAGCGCAGCACCTCCGGCAATAACGTGATAAAAATTGCCCCGAACGCCGGTCCAATCAACGTTCCCATGCCGCCGACGATCACCATGGCCAGAATGGCGAAGGATTCGGTGACGAAGAAAGCATCCGGTACGAGCGTTCCGACGAATGGAGCGTAGAAACACCCCGCGGCTCCGGCGACGGCCGAGCTCGCGGCAAAAGCGAAAGCTTTCCATTTGGGGGCGTTGATACCGAGCGAAGCTGCGGAGATCTCATCCTCGCGGATTGCCGCAAGCGTTTCGCCTATTGGCGATCTCAGCATCTGGTCCAGCAGGAAGTAGACGATCAGAGCGAGGCTGGCGGTGAGATAAAAAAAATTGGCGAGATTGGTGAAGGGAATTCGTGGGAGCCAGGGCAGGGCGATTGGCGGCGGCGGCGGGATCGCGTAGATCCCAAGCGGACCCTGCGTCAGGCTGATCCAGTTTAGGAGAATTTGGTAGGTGATGACCGCAAAGCCCAATGAGGCGATCGCGAGGTAGTGCCCGCGTAGACGTACCGCGAACAGCGACAGTAGCGCGCCGGCAGCCCCGGCCATGACGGTACCGAGTGCGAATGCGGCCCAAAAGGGTATCCCGAGTTTGGTCACCAGCAGGGTCGAAGCGTAAGCACCGATGCCGTAGAACGCCGATTGTCCAAGATTGAGCTGGCCGGCGTAGCCGAGCACGAAATCGAGGCCGATCGCGAGCATGACGTTGATGGCGCAAAGGATCAAATTGGTGCGCCAATATGAAGTCGTGAAGACCAACGGCAAAAGACCGATGACGGCTGCGGCGAGCAGATATCGAAAGTGGCGCGAACGAACAATGGAATGTCCCGAAAGACGCCGCCGGTCGGCACCATGCGAGGTCTCAGACATTTTCTTCGCGCTTATCGGCAATCAGTCCCGTCGGTCGCACCGCAAGCGTCAGCAGCAACAGGGCGAACACCACGATATCAATCAGCCCGGGGTCGAGAAACTGCGTCGTAAAGCTTTCGATGAAGCCCACCAAAAGCCCGGCAATAATCGTTCCCTCGATATTGCCGAAGCCGCCTATGATGACGATGGCAAAGGCCTTGACGATCACCGAGGTGCCGGCGAAAGGCGTCAGCACCAGCACGGGCCCGAGCAACGCCCCGCTCATCCCGGCTAGTGCGGAGGCGATCACGAAAGTCAGCATGATCAGCTGGTTGGAATTGATGCCCAACAGCCCCGCGGTTTCGCGATCCTGGGCCACGGCGCGCAGTGCCTTGCCGAGGAAAGTAAACCGCATGAAGCCGTAAAGCAGGATAATGCTTGCGCTGGAGACAACAATGATCAGCATATTCTGAACCGTGAGGAACAGGCCGCCCAAGCGAAGAACGTGATTGCTGTACGGTGTGTCGAACGCGTAGGGAATCGGGCCCAGCAGCGCCAGCATGGCGTTCTGCAACATGATCGAGACACCGATAGTGGCGATCAGCGGCAGCAATTCGCTGCCGCGTTCTCGTAACGGTGAAAATATCGTGGCGTTGACCAACCAGCCAAGAGCCGCTCCGGCAATGAGCGCGGCCGCTATTCCCACAACATAACTTTCGCCGAAAAAATGGGTGGTGGCGTATGCGGCAAAGGCGCCCAATGTCACGATGTCGGCATGGGCGAAATTAATCTGGACAAGGACGCCATAAATCAATGTAAGGCCCAATGCTACGAGCACGTAGAGGCTTCCTATGACGATGCCGTTGATCCCCTGTTGCAGGACGATGCTGATCATATCCGGCGAGCTAATTCCACTTCAGGGAGACCCATGACAGATCCGGTTTCGTCTCCATGTAGTGGACGGTATCCATCTTTACGTTTTGATTGCTCTTGTCGAACTCCACGCTTCCCGTCGTCCCGGCAACGTCTTTTGTTTCGGCAAGCTTATCGCGAATCGACTGAGGATCTTTGCCACCGCGTTTCACGACGTCCGCGATCAGCATAATCTGATCGTATGCGTGTGCGTTAAGATGCGTGGGATCGGCGTTGAATTTCGCCTTGAAGGCCTGGATGAAGTCGCGGACCAAAGGCCTCTGATCGGTCGGGTCGAATTGCACGATCCGGATGTAGCCGATTGCGGCATTGCCGGCCTTCTGCTCGAAACCGAAAGGCAGCCATATCGTCCCGAGTTGTATGGCTTTACCCCCGCCGCCTTTCACAACGCCGGCCTGCATCAGCGCCTGAGTAATCTTCAGGCCTTGTCCTTCCAGCGTATAGGTCGGAATCACGTCGACGTCGCCCATGCCTGCGATGCGGGTCGCGATGGCCGTGAAATCGTTAACGTCGCGGCCGAAGCCGATATCGGTCAGCACTTTGCCGCCGAGTTTGGTGAAGGTATCGGCGAACACGTTGGCGTTGCCGATTCCCGCATTGGTATTCTCGTGCAACAGAACTGCTGTTCTCGCATTCAGGCGTTTATAGGCATTTGTCGCAATGTCGACGCCCTGCATCACTTCGTTCGGCATGATGCGAAACGTCCAGGGGTTTCCGGGATCGGTGACTTTTATCGATGACGAGCCTGCATTGATCAGCGGGATCTTGGCTTGCTCGATGATTGGCATGACGGCCAGCGTAGCGTCCGAGCATTCTTCGCCGATCAAAACGTCGGGCTTGTACTCATCAATCAGACGCTTGGCCGCCTGGGTCGCCGGCAGAGGTGCGCATGAGGAATCTTCGTACTGGACCTCGAATGTGTAGCCGCCGACGCCGGCCTTGTTGGCTTGATCGAGCGCGAGTTCGATGCCTTGCTTGTCCTGGGCACCAAAATACGAACCGGGGCCGGAGATCGGAAGCAGTGCGCCGATCTTGATGATATGGTCGGCAGCCGATGAGGGCGTTGCCGCAAGAGCGACAATGCCGCAGATAAGCACGCCTGAATACGCGAAAATCCGGAACCGCGTCATGAATATGTCCCCTCGCATGCCGTTATGAGAGCGAAGTCCCTTTGGCTTTCGCAAGTCGAAGCGTCCCACGTCGCGAAAGGTCGGCATCCGAACTAGGCCGTACACAGTCGGTGAAGTGGGGCGTATTGGAGCCTCTAAAAGAGTTTAATCTTCCAGACATTTTGGGCTTGACGCGCGATCAGGTCAACGACGGATGCTGCCGCTTTGGCTGGATCGATCAACCCGTTCCGTGTCTCGGCTCGAAAGCCGAAATAACCTCTTTCGGTCACGGTCAGTACGTCTGGCAGAATGGCGCCGCGCCGGGTAGCCGAGACAGGGCAAGCGCGTAACCTTGCCGACCTGCGGTATCGCCTCCGAGAGGTTTGCGAGTTAAACGGGCGCCCGATTGGCGAACACAGCTGCAATTGCGGACCGCCGCTTCTGTACGGCATGCGCCGGCAGTTTTAAAAAAAACACCCCGACCGTACTCGTGGTCGGGGCGCGCAATACTGAACTTCTAAGTTCGTAGCGGGAGGACGCTTAACAAACCCGAAGGTGGAAGTCAGCGATATTATATTGCGTCGGCGAACGGCGCAGCGCCTTGATGTGGATCAAGACCGGTGCGATCGGCGGCTGCATCGCGATTGTGTGCGGCTTTGCATTCGCGGCCGCTCGGCGCCTTCACGATCATCATTGACCTGGATCAAGACGTCGTTTCGCGTTCTGGCACAAGCTTGTCGTGTTCGGATCGGGAGGTCGAAATGGCTATCGCGGAACGCGAAGTGCCGACGACACAATCCGTCGCCGTACCAAACTGGCTGTTTAAGAATTGGCGATTGATCGCCGCCATCGCGGTGCTGATCGCAATTTTGCAATTGCCGACGCCCGTTGGCTTGCCGCTGGCCGGCCAGCGCATGCTCGCCGTATTCGGCTTTGCGGTAACGGTCTGGATAACCGAAGCGCTCGATTACGCCGTAAGCGCCGTCGTCATCGCGGCATTGATGGCCGTGCTGTTGGGGATCTCGCCGAATGTGGCGAATCCGAAGGTCATGTATGGCACGGGCCAAGGCCTGACCATGGCGATGAGCGGCTTCAGCAATACCGCGCTCACATTGGTCGCTGCAGCGTTGTTCTTGGCCGCCGCGATGACGATCACCGGTCTCGATCGCCGGGTCGCGCTTCTAGTCTTGCGACGCGTCGGCGCCCGCACCAATCGCATTGTCATTGGCAGTATTATCGTTTCAATCGTATTGGCATTCCTGGTGCCGAGCGCCACCGCGCGCGCGGCGGCCGTCATCCCAATCATGATGGGCGTCGTTCTCGCCTTCGGTGTCGATAAGAGAAGCCGTTTTGCCGGGTTGATGATGATTACGACCGTCCAAGCGGTGAGCATTTGGAATGTCGGCATCAAAACCGCTGCGGCGCAGAACATGATCGCCGTCGGCTTTATCCAAACCATCTTGCATCAGGATGTCACTTGGCTGAACTGGCTCATCGCCGCGGCGCCGTTTTCTATTCTCATGTCGTTCGGCCTGTATTTCATCATGATGATCATGATGCCGCCTGAGACCGAAGAGTTGCCCGGCGGCCATGACGCCGTCGACAAAGCGTTAAACTCTCTCGGCCCGATGACGGCCAAGGAGAAGCGTCTGCTCGCCATATCGCTCACCCTGCTGTGCTTCTGGTCGACTGAAGGGATTCTGCACTCCTTCGACAGTTCGACGACTACTACCGTCGCGGTCGCGGTGTTGTTCCTGCCTTATATCGGCGTGATGGACTGGAAAAAGGCGAATGCGCTCATTCCCTGGGGATCGGTCGTGTTGTTCGGCGTCGGCATCGGTCTCGGCACGGTTCTGCTGCAGACCCAGGCCGCGCAATGGCTGGCTGGTCTGATCGTCGACTGGTTCGGGCTCAACCATCTCACCGGCGTCGCGGTATTGGCCGTGATGGCGACGTTTCTCGTCGTCATTCATCTGGGGTTCGCCAGCGCCACCGCGCTCGCTTCCACGATGATCCCGATCATCATAGCGGTGATGGAAAAGGTCCAGACACCGGGCCTCAGCGTGATCGGCATGACGATCCTGCTGCAATTTGTTATCAGCTTCGGCTTCATCCTGCCGGTGAATTCGCCGCAAGGCATGTTGGCCTACGGCACGGGCACTTTCATCGTGCGCGACTTCGTGCGCACCGGCATCGCCATCACCGTACTAGCCTATGTGCTCACGCTGATATTCGGCGCCACGTATTGGCACTGGCTCGGCTACGTATAGCCGAGGCGGCGGCGGAGTTTGCAGCGATTGACGGCCTTACTCGCCGCTCGGCGTGCGCATCCCGATCCAAGAGTCGCGGACCTGCTGGTAATGCACCATCGGATCGTAGGCCGGAACCGGCAACGACAGCATTTGGGCCGACAACCGTCCGACCGCCGACAGCAAGGCGTAGGACGCAACCACGCGGTCGTGCTGCGCGGTGATCAGACTGATGCGCGCGTTCACCAGCGCCTGTTCCGCATTGAGCACATCCAGCGTCGTGCGCTGGCCGGCGATCGCCTCGTTGCGAACGCCGGTGAGCGCGCGCTCGGAGGCCTCGTTCTGGCGGATCGCGGCTTCGACCTGCGCCTTCGCCGCTTCCAGCTGGCCCCAGGCCTGGACCACGTTGGCCCGGGTCTGGTCGCGCACCTGGTCGACGTTCAACCAGTCTTGAGCGAGCGCTTCCTTGTTCAGGCGGATCGCCGAATATTCGGCGCCACCCTGGTAGATCGGAACCGACAGGTTCAGCATGACGGTATTGGTGAACAACTTGGGCGTGGTGATATTCGGAAACAACTGCTGCTGCAGGCTGTACTGCCCGGTCAGCGTCGGCCACAGCGCGCCTTCCGCAATCTTGACCTGCAGCTGGGCGACGTCGACGCCGTATAGTGCCGCGGTGACGGCCGGGTTCTGCACGATGCCGACCGCGATCGCCGCATTGAGTGTCGCGGGAGCGAGCCGGTCGACCGAAGACGCCGGGACTAAATTGTCCGGCTCGACCCCGATGATGCGGCGATAATTGGCGCGGGTCGTCATCAGCGTCGACTCGGCGGCATGCAGAACCGCCTGGCCGGCCGCCAATTGCGCCTCCGATTGCGCGACGTCGGTTGGGGTGACCTGGCCGGCCGCGAACCGATTGCGCGTATCGGTGAGCGTGTGCTCCAGGACGCGGACGTTGTTCTGCTGGACCCCGAGATTGGCGCTATCGCGCGACATGTCCATGTAGACGGTCGCCGCCGACAGCAGCACGGATTGTTCCATGACGCGCAACGTCTCGCGGGCCGCCGAAACTTGGCTCTCGGCCGCCCTCACTTTATTGGCGGTCTGTTCGCCATTGAGGAGCGTCTGGGAACCGGTGACGCCGACCGAATGCGGCGTCGTCAGGCCTCGATCCGACAATGACAAGCCGCCGGGCAATTGCGGCAGCGTCGGCGGAAATGTTTCCTTGGTATCGGTGTATTGCCGCCCCACGGTGGCGTTCCCGGCGATCGTCGGGCGATAGCCGGAGAGCGCCTGTGGCACGCCTTCATCGGTCTGCCGCACGATGGCGCGCTGCGCGTTGAGCTGTGGATTATTCTGGTAGGCCCTGGCCAGCGCCGCTTCGATGGTCTCGGCGGCGGCCGGCTGCTGGCTTGCAACAACGACCCCGGCGCAGACAGCAAGGGCTATCCCAGGCGTGCACCAAACCCGTCCCGCTACAAGGTTACGCCACGCCCTTGGAGCCATCATTTTACTCGCCACCGCAGCTCCAATCCTACCGCGGGCGACCTTATCGTGCGGGCGTCTGGCTTACAAGGTTCCGGGCAGTGTCGGGGCGCTAGCCTTGCGCGGCCGTGCGAGCAGCCGCAGTTCGCGCAGTCCGAACATCGTCGTGGCAAGCAAAAGCGGCAGAAAAAAATCGAGCAACCGAAAAGTCAGCAAAATCGCCAGCAATTGCTCGCGCGGATATTGCGGCAGTCCGATCAGGATCGCGGCTTCGACGACGCCGAGGCTGCCGGGGGTGTGACTGACGGCGCCGAGCATGGTTGCGATGACGAAGACGACGACGATCGTCACGAAGCCCGTGGCGGGACTATGCGGCAGCAGCATATAGATGGAGAGCGAAGCGAGGCAGCGGTCCGTGGTGCCGATGGCGATCTGCAAAAACGTCCAGCGCAGATTGGGCAGGACGATCTGCCAATTGGCGCGCCCGACGATCCGCGGCCGCGGCACGAGCCAGATCAGATAGCAGAGAATCGAAAAGAGGCCGGACAGCCCAATCGCCCGGTTGAGCCACGGCGGCAGGTGATCGATGACGCTCAGCGCCTGCGGCGCGTCGGCAATGGCGATGCCAAGCACGAACACGTTGCCGAGCCAGAACGTCATTCCGGTCATGAACGCGATCTTGGCGATATCGACCACGCTGACGTTCCAGAACGAGTAGACCCGGAACCGCACCAGCCCGCAGGTCAAGGTCGCCGCGCCAAGCGAGTGACCGATCGTGTAACTCGTGAAGCTGGCAAAGGCGACGACCGGGAACGGGATGTGACGCTTGCCGATCGTGTGCAGCGCGAACAGGTCGTAGAAGACGAGGTTGGCGTAGCCGGCGACGACCAGCGCGCCGGCAATCAGGATTCTGACACCCGACTGAGCTTGCAGCGCCGTGATGACTTTGCCGACGTCGATGCCGCGCAATAAGTGATAGAGCGTCGCCAAAGCAAAGCCGACCATCACGACACTGATCGCGACGCTGATCCTGTTCCGGCCGACGCCGCGGACGATCGCCGTGAGGGGACTCTTTGCTGGCAGGGTGAAAATAACTCCGTGAGGCGAATCGCGGCAAACTCCCATTCATTTGTAACAGCATTGTTACGGCCAGGGGCTCGCGACCAACAGGGCGCCGAGAGAAGCCAACCCAACCCAGCCCAACCCAAGCCAAGCCAAGCCAAGCCAAGCCGACACGGGCGGTTCCAGGACCGTCACACGATTGAGACATGAAATCGCAATTGTTGTTGCATGCGATTCGACAATGCGGCGGCCACGCCATCTCGGCCGGAAGCGACACGATCTCGGCGGGAAGCAATAGAATGAAAATTCTGATCGCCACGGACGCCTGGCGTCCGCAGGTCAACGGCGTGGTGCGGACTTTGAACTCGCTGGCGCGGGCCGCAGCCAAGCTCGGCGTCGAGATCGAGTTCCTGTCGCCTGACGGTTTTTGGACCCTTCCGGTGCCGACTTATCCCGGTTTGCGGCTCGCCGTGCCGGGCCGCAAGCGCATCGCCGAACGCATCGAGGCGGCGCAGCCGGACGCGATCCATATCGCGACCGAGGGGCCGATCGGTCACGCGGCGCGGTCCTATTGCATAAAAAACGGCCGTCCGTTCACCACCAGCTATACGACTCGCTTTCCCGAATATATCTCGGCGCGCTCGCCGATCCCGCAACAGTGGATCTACAATGTGCTGCGGCGCTTCCATGCCGCGGCGACCGTGACCATGGTGGCGACGCCGTCGTTGACCGCCGAGCTTTCCGAGCGCGGCTTTGGCCATCTCGGCATGTGGACTCGCGGCGTCGACGTCGATCTGTTTCGGCCCGACCGCGCCATCGACCTCGACTTCCCGCGGCCGATCTTCATGACGGTGGGTCGCGTCGCGGTCGAAAAGAATTTGCCGGCCTTCCTGTCGCTCGATCTGCCCGGCACCAAAGTTATCATTGGGGCGGGTCCTCAGGAGGCCGAGCTCAAGCGCCGCTACGCCGGCGCGAAATTTCTCGGCCAGTTGGACAATGGCATCCTTGCCGCCCATCTCGCGGCGGCCGATGTGTTCGTGTTCCCGAGCCTCACCGATACGTTCGGCATCGTGCAGCTCGAAGCGCTGGCGAGCGGCGTTCCGGTCGCGGCCTTTCCGGTGACCGGTCCGAAGGACGTCATCGGCGATAATCCGATCGGCGTTTTGCACGAGGATTTGCGGACCGCCTGCATGCAGGCGCTATGGATATCGCGCGAAGCCTGCCGCGACTTCGCGCTGCACTATTCCTGGGAGAACAGCGCGCGGCAGTTCATCGCGCACGCGCACAAGGTCGCGGTCGGCGCCGTACGCGAAGCCGAGGCGGCAAATACCAGCACCGCAACCGCACACGATCCAGCCGAGCAAACATTGGTGCCCGGCTGCAACACAAGGGTCACGCATGAGCATTCTGTCTGAGGCGGATTTGGACAAGCAAACGGTCACCAAGGCCTATGCGCGTTGGGCGCCGGTTTACGATCTGGTCTTCGGCGCGGTGTTCGAGCGCGGCCGACATGCCGCGATCGGGGCCGCCGAACGCGTCGGCGGGCGGATTCTCGAAGTCGGCGTCGGCACCGGAATTTCGCTGCCAAACTACTCGAAAAACTGCCGGCTCTGTGGCGTCGATATCTCCGCCCCAATGTTGCGCAAAGCGCAAGAGCGCGTCAGCGAATTGGGCTTAAATAATGTCGAGGGCCTGTGGGTGATGGATGCCGAGCACCTGTCGTTCCCCGACAATTCGTTCGATGCGGTGGTCGCCCAATATGTCATCACCACGGTGCCGAACCCCGAAGCCACGCTCGACGAATTCGCCCGCGTTCTCAAGCCCGGCGGCGAGATCATACTCGTCAGCCGGGTGGGCGCCGAAGCCGGATTGCGGCGCTCGCTGGAACATTGGTTCCAGCCGGCGGCGCGCAAGCTTGGCTGGCGCTCCGAATTTTCATTCGAGCGCTATTCGCGGTGGGTCGCGCAAAGCCGCGGCATGAGTCTGATCGAGCGCCGCGCCATGCCGCCGTTCGGGCACTTCTCGCTGATCCGCTTCGGCAAGGACGATGCATCGGATCGCGGTTACGAGTCCGAGCCGGCGCGCGCCGCCGGCTGAAACTCGGTCTGCCGGCATTCACGCTTCCGTCACACGAAGCTTTGTCTTTCATTCGGTGAATCGCTGTCACAAGGGATTCATCGAATCGCCATACCCAGGTCGGACGGATGCATGACGGGGATCAAGCAAATGGAAAGTTTTCGAGATGCCTTGCGGACTCAGCGTTGGGACGATCATCGCTATTACCACCATAGCCGGATCAACCAATCGTTGCACTTTGTCAGTGCGCTCAGCTTTCTATTTGCCTATGTGATGATCTTCAAGGATCCGGCGGTTTCCGCGCTCGCCGGCTGGCTCATCGCCATGACGACGCGGCAGACCGGGCATTTCTTCTTCGAGCCGAAGGATTACGACGTGGCAAATAACGCCACACACGAATACAAGGAAGAGATCAAGGTCGGTTATAATCTGCGGCGCAAAGTCGTTCTGATGACGATCTGGGCATTGTCGCCGCTGCCGCTTTATTTCGATCCGACGTTTTTCGGCATCTTCAAGCCGCATGCCAATAACGCGGAATTTGTGCGCCATGTCGCGGAAATCTGGCTCACCATCGGCATCGGCGGTGTGGCCTTCCGAACCGTGCATTTGTTCTTCATCAAGGACGTGCAGACCGGTCTGGTCTGGGCCACCAAAATCCTCACCGACCCGTTTCACGACATCAAGCTCTACCACAAGGCGCCGCTCGCGCTGTTGCGCGGCGAACTGATCGATCCCGGAATCGGTCTGCATCACTGGGACGACGACGAAGAGGTTGAAGAAGCGCCGCGGCCGACCTGAGCGGCTTCGGCTAATCGCTTTGCCGCTGACGCGGGGCAAACAAGCGACGGCGGATCATCTCCTTAAGGATGGTCCGCCTGATCGTTTTGTCGGAGAGGGCAGGGTTGCTCCACGACCAGCCGTCGTCCTGCATCGCCTTGGCCGCGGCGACGAAACGATCTGCCACCGCTTCGAAGTCGGTCCGGCTGTAATTGAGACTGAAGATGAGCCGGCCGGTGGCGATCCAACTCAGCGCCAGGCCTTCGGCCCGCAGGTAATATTGCAGCATCCAGTTGTAACGCGACGGCTGCGTGTAGCAAACGGTCCAGATCGACGACATGTTGGCGACTGCGACCGGCAACCCGGCCGCGGCAAGCTGCGCATTGAGGCTTTGTGCCCGGTCGTCCCAGACCCGGTCGAGGTCGCGGTAGAGCGTGTCTGCCTGCGGCGTTTGCAGGTGACGCAGGAATTCGTTCATCGCCGCCATCACGTAAGGGTGCGAGTTGAAGGTGCCGCGGGCGAAGCAGATATCCGCCGGGCGGTCGTCGCGGTAGCGCTTCATCAGCTCGCGCTTGCCGCAGACGACGCCGACCGGCAATCCGCCGCCGAGCGTCTTGCCGTAAGTGACGAGATCGGCGCGCACGCCGAAATAGTCCTGTGCGCCACCTTTGGCGACACGGAAGCCGACGAACACCTCGTCGAAAATGAGCACGATGTTGCGCTCGGTGCAGACCTCGCGCAGCCGCTTGAGCCAGGCGGCATAGGCTTGCCTGTCGAAATGCGCGGTGCGGCTACTGTCGACCAGCGAGGAATCGCTCGGCGCCGATCCGTTCGGATGCAGCGCCTGCAGCGGGTTGACCAAGACGCAAGCGATATTGCGCCGCGTCCGCAGCACCCGCAGCGCCTGTTCGGACATGTCGTTGAGCGTATAGGTTTCATGCGCCGGCACCGGATTGCCGACGCCCGGCTGCACGTCGCCCCACCAGCCGTGATAGGCCCCGGCAAACCGCACCAGATGCGACCGCTTGGTGTGGTAGCGGGCAAGCCGTACCGCCTGCATCACCGCTTCGGTGCCCGACATATGGAACGAGACTTCGTCGAGTCCGGAAATCGCTTTGAGGAGTTTTGTGTTCTCGATGATCAGTGGATGGTAGGGGCCGAGCACCGGCCCGAGTTCGCGCACAAGCGCGGTGCCGCGCTCGATCGCTGCTTTGTAGAAGTCGTAGCCCAGAACATTGACGCCGTAGGAGCCGGTGAGGTCGTAGGCGCGATTGCCGTCGAGGTCGGTCACCGTTACGCCGCTCGAGGACTGCAGGAACGCGGCAGCGGGCAGGGCGGTGCGCACCATGCGGCGATATTGGAACGGCACCCGATAGGCATCGGTGAACTGCAAATCGGAGATATCCGCGCTCGCCTCGGCGGTCAGCCTTATGGTTTCGGCGAATCGCGTCCGGTAAAGTGCCGAGAGCCGGGCGAAGCCCGCACGTCGGCGCTCGGCGATCTCCGCCGGCGCGTCGTCCGAGCAAAAGAACCGCTCTTCGTCGTATTCGTAGAACGGCACGAAAGCCGCGAGCCGGCGCGCGATCCGGGCATGGCCGGCAAGCGATTTGTGCTTGGCCTGCGACAGTTCAAGCCGCTTGCGCAGCGTCGCGACCGAGCCGGCGAGTGCGGCCGCGCCAAGCCCGTAAAAAGCGAGAGTCGAATTCGCCCATGGCATCGAATCGCGGTGTAGCCCGGAGTTCTAACAATTCCATGACAGTGCAAATTCCGGCGCGAACGCCAATGCGGACTCAAATCCTGCGCATCTTCGACCAGGAGGACATCAATTTCCTCCTCACCAACCGGATCCCGCGGCGGCTGGCGACCCAATTTATCGGCTGGTTCAGCCGCATCGAGCAACCGCTGGTCCGCGACCTGTCGATTGCGCTCTGGCGGCTGTTCTCGGACCTCGATCTCACCGAGGCCAAACAGACCGAATTCAACAGCCTGCATGATTGCTTCATCCGCGAACTGAAAGCCGGCGCACGGCCGGTCGACGGCAGAGCCGGCATCCTGGTCAGCCCCTGCGACGCGATCGTCGGCGCCTGCGGCAAGATCGAAGGCACCGAGCTCTATCAGGCCAAAGGCTTTCCCTACACGCTGCAAGACCTGTTGTGCGATCCCGCGCTGGTCGCGGAGCATCGCAACGGCCGTTATGTGACGCTGCGGCTGAAATCAAGCATGTACCACCGCTTTCACGCGCCCTACGACGGCCGTATCGACCAGGTGACCTACGTCTCGGGCGACACCTGGAACGTCAATCCGATCGCGCTCAAGCGCATCGAGCAGCTGTTCTGCAAGAACGAGCGCGCGGTAGTGCGGATGACGCTGACACCGGGCGGCGAACCCGTGACTCTGGTGGCCGTCGCCGCGATCCTCGTCGCCAGCATCCGCCTGCACTGTCTCGACGTTGTGCTGAACCGCAATTACCACAGCCGCAATGTCATCCCCTGCGATGCGAAAGTTCGCAAAGGCGAGGAGCTCGGCTGGTTCGAGCACGGCTCGACCATCATCGTCTTCGCACCCGATGGCTTTGAGCTTTGCGACAACGTCCGCGACGGCGCCGCCATCCATATGGGCGAGCCGCTGATGCGGCTGGCGTAGTGCGGCGGATGGCAATGTTCCGGCTTTGATTCCTTATTTCGGGGCATGGCGGACATGGCCGGTTCAGTTGCTGGTCCGGCCTGGTCGCGAATAACCCGGTTCGGACATGGGGTGGTCTGTCACCATTCACCTTTGATTCAGCATCAGGTTTAAAGCGGTGGTAATCGGCCTCATCTATAACCTCGTCGCACGGCGCAAGAGAATTTTGCGTCCGATCACACCCAGAAGGAACAGTCAGCCACCTCACGCGAGGCTAACGCCTCAGCGAGAATTTCCTATGCGTCTGATCGTCAGCTTCCTCAAAGATGAGAGTGCCGCGACAGCAATCGAATACGGCCTGATCGCCGCAGGAATTGCCGTTGCAATCATTCCCGTCATCACCGGGCTTGGCACGCACCTTAAGACGACCTTCTCAACAGTCTCATCTGCGCTCAAATAGCAGCACCGCAGCCGGGGCTTTGGCGTTTCGACGCTGGAGCTTTAGAATGATCACAGCATACCCCAAGAGGTAAACGCTGCTTCTGTGGAATAGTGATGATGCCGAGCCGAGCCGCGCTGGCCGTATTTTACCCAATGCGGAAATCCATATTGTTGACGCGGGCCACTTTGCGCTCGTCGATAAGCCGGAGGAGATGGCAGTCCGTTGGCTCGCAATAACGGGCGCGCTAGCCCGCCGCCTTCTTCATCTCCGCAACCAGCGCATCGTCGATCCCCTTCGCGCGCAGATAGGCCGGGCGGCCAGAGAGCCGCTGCCAATAGTGCTCGAAGGCCGGACGCTTATCGATGGTGCCGAACATCATGCCGAAGCCCAAGTGCGAGCCGACATAGAGATCGGCCGCGGTAAAACTATCGCCGGCGAGATAGGGTGCGCGAGAAATCGCCGTTTCGAGGGTGTCGAGCGCGCGAGCAAGCGTGCCGTAACCGATCATCCGCTCGCGCTCCGGCGGCACCGTGAAGCCCAAAGCCTTGTTGCTCACGGCATATTCGACGGGGCCGGCAGTAAAAAACATCCAGCGATAATAGGGCGCACGCAGCCGGTCGCCTGGCGGCGGCGCAAGGTGAGCCTGTGGAAACGCGTCGGCAAGGTAAGCGCAGATCGCGGCGTTCTCGGTGACGACGGCGTCGCCATGGCGCAAGGCCGGCACTTTGCCCATCGGGTTGATGGCAAGATAAGGCTCGGCCTTCATGGTCGAGGCATAGTCGAGGACTTCGGTCTGATAGGGCTGTCCCACTTCCTCGAGCATCCACCGCGCCACGCGGCCGCGCGACTGCGGGTTGGAGTAGAGAACGAGTTCGTGGGTCATCGCAAATGCCTCCGTCCAATTGCTCGCATCTGGTCTATTGAGATTGGAGCGTCAATGCCAGTCCGTCATTGCGACCGGTCGCGAAGCAATCCAGGGCCGCTCGCGTGCCCCGGCAATTGCGCGGTATTTTTCCCGGCTCTGCGCTGTCACAATATGTCGCAATTAGTGTAACATAATGCTTGACGTTGGTCACTAATGGAGTTATTTATCAATCATCTCGCCCATCGAGGGGCGTCGACCGGTGACAGCCGAGCGAT
>PLTE01000252.1 GCA_003164375.1 Hyphomicrobiales bacterium
CGATCTTGTTGCAGACATCGCCCTGGGCGGTGACACGATCGGCGCCGGTGATGACGATGTCGACCATCCCGTGCTGCATCAGGTGACCGCCGGTGTTGTCGGGAATCACCGCGTGGGGAACCCCCTGGTGACCGAGTTCGAAGGCCGTCAGCGAAGCGCCCTGGTTGCGCGGCCGCGTTTCGTCGGCGAAGACATGAATGGGTATGCCGGTGTCGTACGCCCGATAAATCGGCGCCGTCGCCGTTCCGATATCGACCGCCGCCAGCCAGCCGGCATTGCAATGGGTCAGCACATTGACGGGTTCACCCGCTCTTTTGCGTCGCGCGATGCTTTGGATCAGCGGCAGGCCGCTGTCGGCGATGGCGGTATTGATGGCGATGTCTTGCTCGCAGATTTCGCCGGCGCGCCGATAGGCGGCGACGCTGCGCTCGGCGCGCGGCCGGTTGCGCACTCCAGCCACCATTTCGTCGAGCGCCCATTTCAGATTGATCGCTGTCGGCCGCGTGGCGATCAGCGTCGCGTAGGCGTGCTCAAGCGCGTCGTCGGACGCGTCCTCGTGCAACGCGAGGCAGATGCCATAGGCGGCCGCTGCGCCGATCAGCGGTGCGCCGCGGATCACCATGGCGCGGATCGCGTGCGCGGCCTCGTCGAGCGTGGTGAGGCGCACGGTGGCGAAACGATGCGGCAGTACCGTCTGATCGATCACGCCGACCGACCAGCCGTCCGGCTCGAGCCAGATCGTGCGCATGGGTTTGCCGTTCACTTTCATAGACTTCACCTAGCAGATTTTGATGGGCCGTCGATGGCGTAAATAATCGTCATTGCGAGCGAAGCGAAGCAATCCAGCACAGCGCCGGGGAGCTGGATTGCTTCGTCGCTTCGCTCCTCGCAATGACGGCGGCGGAGGCAACTTGCCAGCGGCGCAAGCCTGCCGCAATCTCGCGCCCGCGATACGATAAGATGATGCGGGAGGCGCCGGTGACCGCCATCGATTACGAGGTTGAATACAACAATCGTGCCCGCGTGCCCGAGCATGCAGAAATTTTTGCCCGCTGGATGCGCCAAGCGGAGAATTACCGTGCCGAAACGCTCAAGGCCGGCCGTGCCCAGCTCGGTCTGCCCTACGGCGACACGCCGCGACAATGCATCGATCTGTTTATGCCTGACGTTCGCGAGGCGGCCCCCCTCGCGCTGTTCGTCCATGGCGGCTGGTGGCGCTCGCTCGACATGTCGATGTTCAGCCAGATGGCGCGCGGGCTGAATGCTGGCGGCGTCGCGGTTGCGGTCGTGGGCTACGATCTGTGTCCGAATGTCGCTGTTTCCGACATCATCGAACAAATCCGCCGCGCCTGCGCGTTCTTGTGGCAACGATCCGGCCGGCGCCTGCTGCTGGTCGGACATTCGGCTGGCGGTCATCTGGCCGCCGCCATGGTCGCGACCGACTGGACGGCGCTCTATCCGAAGGTGCCGGCCGATCTCGCGCCGGCGGGCTATGCAGTCTCCGGCGTCTTCGATCTCACGCCGCTCGTGGGGATCAGCATCAACCAGGATCTGCGCCTGACCGCCGAGGAAGCGCGCAATGTCTCGCCTTTGTTCTGGCCGTTAAAGTCCGGACGTATTTTCGACGCCGTTGCCGGCGGTCTCGAATCGAGCGAATTCAAGCGCCAGAGCCAAACCCTCGCGCAGGCCTGGCGACAACACGGGGCGCAGACCCGCTACGAAGAGGTCGCCGGCACCAATCATTTCAGCGTGATCGACGCGCTTGCCGATCCGCAAAGCGCGATGACGGCGCGGGTCGTCGAACTGGCGCGCGCGATCAAGCCGTAGAGCGTGATTCCATCTCCGCATCGCTTGCGGGGGCGGGATCAATGGGATCTCGCCGCGTCAGCACCACGCAGGCCGAAGCCGCAAAGATCAAGGCGAAGCCGATGAGGTCCGCGCCAGTGGGCCGCTCGCCAAGGATCAGCACCGAACTGACGACACCGATCGCGGGAGTGCCGAGCACGCCGAGCGACGCGGTCGTCGCCGGCAACCGCCGCACGATGGTGAACCAGAGCCCGTAGGCGACGCCGTTGCCGACGATGCCGGACCAGGCGACGGCAAGCCATCCGTCCATGTGCGCGCCTGAGAGATCGAGCCGGCCGTCATAGCCGAACATCCACGCCGCGGTGACGACGAAAGCGATCGTCATCTGCCAGCTTGCGACTCCCATCGGATCGGCCTCGATGTGCGCCCATTTCAGATAAACCGTGCCGCCGGCCCAGCTCACGCCGGTCGCCAGCGCCAACAGAATGCCGAGCGGGACGCCGGCCGCCGTCAGCGGATAAATGAGAACGGCAAGCCCCGCTATGCACAGCCCGAGTGCGATCACTTGCATCCGGTTCGGCCGTTCGCCGAGAAACAGCCACGCCAGCACGACGGCCCAGACCGGCATCGTATAGGCGAGAATGGCAACCCGTCCGGTCCCCGCGGTGATCTGGGCGAAGGAGCTCAGCACCGTGAAGGCGACGATGCTGAGCACGGAGGCGACGACGACATGCGCCCAAGCCCGCGCCGACGGAATGCGAAAGCTGCGCCGCTTGACGAGACAGATCAGATAAAGCGCCAGCGCGCCCAGCCCGGCGGTGACCGTGCGCAGGCTCAGCGGCGGCATTTCGGTGAGCGCGATCTTCACCACCGGCCAGGTCACGCCCCAGATCGCGCACAACACGACCAGCATCAGCCGGGCGCCGAGATCGGTGCGGCGCGCGGCATCATGCTTGCGATCCGACGGCGTCACGGACGGAGCACGGCGGACAATGTCACGGCGGGAAATGTCACGGCGCTTTCGGCCCGGCGTCGAGATACCAGTCGGCGATCTGTGCGCCGGTCAAAAACAATACGTCGGATTTTTGCCGGATGACCTCGAAGATGCGGCGGAAATATTTGACGCGATGCGGCGCGCCCATGATGTAGGGATGCACCGAAAGCGCCATGATGCGCGCCGAATCGGCGGAGTCGGCATAAAGCTGCTCGAACTGGTCGAGCGCGCGCTCGCAATATTCCGACGCCTTGTGGTGCTGGATCAGCATCATGGCGACGTCGTTGCATTCCTGGGTGTAGGGCAGATTGAGAATCGGCCGGCCGCGCGTTTTCAGCCATACCGGCTGATCGTCGAGCACCCAGTCGGCGACATAGTCGTAGCCTTCGGCGGCCAGCACGTCGGGCGTCTGCCAGGTCTCGGTGAGGCCCGGGCCGAGCCAGCCGCGCGGGGGCTTGCCGGCCGCCTTGGTGATGACCTCGCGGACTTTGCGGATATCGGCGCGCTCATCAGGCACTTTCTGCAAATTGCGCTGGGTGAAGCCGTGGCCGATGAATTCCCATTTGCGCTCGACTGCAGCCCGCACGATCGCCGGATAGGCGGCAATCGCCGAGCCGTTGATGGCGATCACGCCCGGGATGTCGAATTCGTCGAACACCTGGATGAAGCGCCAGAAGCCGACGCGGTTGCCGTATTCGTGCCAGCACCAGTTCGGCACGTCGGGCATCGGCGAGCCGCCGGCCGGCGGGGTCAGCACCGTGCGCGGCATGGTTTGGGTCGGGTCCCATTCCTCGACATTGACGATCACCCACACCGCCATGCGGGCGCCGTCTGGCAGCTTGAGCGGTTCGCGTTCGGTGATCGGCGAATAGGCGACGCGGTCGTGCGGTAGCATCGGCTGCGTGGTGGCCGGCTTGTGGGCAGCTTTTTTGGGCGCGGATTTCTTTTTGGCTTGCTTGGTCATCGCGGAATGATCCTCCCGTCGTTTTTGCGACCGACACCCCACCATCTGCCGGCCGGAAGGCCGGCGGCAGAATTGCCCGGCAAAGCGAAAGGGGTCGGTGTTTAGGCGGCGGACCCTGCCTCAGCGCGCGGGCCGGCGCAAGAAAGCCGCTGACCGGCAATCTGTCGCGCTCCAAGTGAGCTAGGCTCCTTGCGCTCTTATGGGAACAAAGCTAGAACAACAGCTCGCAGGATAGGGCAATGTCGGACCTCGCGGCGGCACAACAGGCGCTTCGTAAAACCTTTGGCTTTGAGGCGTTTCGGCCCGGTCAGGGCGAAATCGTTTCCGCCATTCTGGACGGTCGCGATGTGCTGGCGGTGATGCCGACCGGCAGCGGCAAGTCGCTGTGCTACCAGCTGCCGGCCTTGCTGCGCGACGGGCTCACCGTGGTGGTGTCGCCGTTGATCGCGCTGATGCGCAACCAGGTGGCGCAATTGCGCGGTTACGGCGTTGCGGCGGCGGCGCTGAACTCCGCCAACGACGCCGACGAAAATCGCATGGTGCTCGACCAGATCGCGCGCGGCGAATTGCGGCTCGTCTACATCGCGCCGGAACGGCTGGTGAAAGCCGAAACGCTCAATCTCCTCAAGCGTGCCAAAGTCGGCTTGTTGGCGGTCGACGAAGCGCATTGCATTTCGCAATGGGGCCACGACTTCCGCCCGGAATATGCAGCCCTCGGCGGCGTGCAGACGGCGCTCGGCGGCGCCGTGCAGACGGTCGCCTTCACCGCCACTGCAGACGCCGCAACGCGCAGCGATATTCTCGCAAAACTTTTCAGCCGCGAGCCGGCGGTATTCGTGCATGGCTTCGACCGGCCCAATCTGCGGCTTGCCATGGCGGCAAAGGCCGGCGGCCGCAAACAGATTCTCGATTTCATCCAAAATCATCGCGGCCAGAGCGGCATCGTCTATTGCAGCTCGCGGCGCAAGACCGAGGAATTGGCGGAATTTCTGCGCGACAACGGCATCAAGGCGCTGCCGTACCACGCCGGCATGGAGCCCGCCGCGCGCTCGCAAAACCAAGACGTGTTCTTGCAGGAGGACGGCGTCGTCGTGGTGGCGACGGTCGCCTTCGGCATGGGCATCGATAAGCCGGACGTGCGCTTTGTGCTGCATGCCGATATGCCGGCCAATATCGAAAGCTATTACCAGGAGATCGGCCGCGCCGGCCGTGACGGACTGCCGGCCGCGACGCTGACGCTCTACGGCATGGGCGACATTCGGCTGCGCCGGCTGCAGATCGACGACAGCGATTCGTCGGACGAACAAAAGCGGGTTGAGCGCCAACGGCTTAACGCCTTGGTATCGCTGTGCGAATCGCCACGCTGCCGGCGCCAGACGTTGTTGGCCTATTTCGCTGAAACGACGCAACCCTGCGGCAATTGCGATTTCTGCTGTGACGGCGCCGAAGTGATCGACGGCACCATCGCGGCGCAAAAGGCGCTGTCCGCCATCGTGCGCACCGGCTCGCGCTTCGGCACCGAGCATTTGACCAAGCTCCTGGTCGGCGACGCGACCGACGCCATCCGCAAATTCGGCCACGAGCGGCTGCCGACCTTCGGCGTCGGCAAGGAATTCGGCGAGCAGGAATGGCGCGGGATTTTTCGCCAGATGCATGGCGCCGGCATCGTCGCGCTCGATATCACCGGCTATGGCGGCTGGTCGGTGACGGAAGCCGGCCGGCGCGTGCTCAAAGGCGCCGACAGGGTCACGCTGCGCAAGGACACGCTTAAACCGGCCACCCGCAAGACCGGGCGCGCGGCCGCAAACGCCGCGGCGCTGGCCGACGGCGGAACGGACGACACCGCCCTGTTCGAAGCGCTGCGCAAGCGCCGCTCCGAACTCGCCAAGGAACAGCGGGTCGCCGCCTATGTGGTGTTCGCCGACAAAACGCTGATCGACATGGTCCGATTGAAGCCCAGGACCGCAGCCGAGATGAGCGCCGTGCACGGGGTCGGCGAGGCCAAGCTTCGCCAGTATGGCGAGGTTTTCCTCGAGGCTATCCGGCAGCATGCGTCAGGCAGCCCCTGACTGCAGGGAAGTGCACGCCGACCGCCCGATGTGGCCTGGTTCCCATTGTTGCACCGCACTGCACTCTATGTTAGCAACGCCACGATTTCGCCGGGGGCGGCGCACGCGCTAAGCCCGCGATTTCCAAGTCCCGTCAACTCAAGTCCCGCTAAAATCCCAAGGGCTTGTGCCGACCATTGCGCGGTTGCGGGTCTTGCCGAAAAGCTCCAATTCCCTCTCTTTTCGTCCCCGCCCGGGGCAGGGAAGTGTTGGGGGGCGTAGGCGTAGAGAGCACGCGAAGTGGCAGGCGAAACACACCTTGTCTCCGGCATGGCCGGCCGTTATGCGACCGCCTTGTTCGATCTCGCCAGCGAGACGAACGCCGTCGATTCGGTCAAAGCCGATCTCGAACGCTTCGAAGCGCTGGTTGCCGAAATCGGCGATCTCGAACGCTTGGTGCGCAGCCCGGTATTTTCCGCCGACGAGCAATTGCACGCCCTGTCCGCTGTGCTCGACCGCGTCGGGATCGGCGGGCTTGCGGCGCAATTTCTCAAGCTGGTGACTGCGAACCGCCGGCTGTTTGCGGCGCGCGACATGATCAGGGGCTATCGGGAACTGGTCGCCAAGCACAAGGGCGAGGCGACCGCCGAGGTCACCGTCGCCGAAAAGCTCAAAGATGAACATGTCGAGGCGTTACGCGCCGCGCTGAAATCGGTCAGCGGCAAGGATGTCGACCTCGATATCAAGATCGATCCCGCCATCATCGGCGGGCTCGTGGTCAAGCTCGGTAGCCGCATGGTCGATACCTCGCTGCGCACCAAGCTCAACGCGATCAAGCACGCGATGAAAGAGGCCCGCTAATGGACATCCGCGCCGCGGAAATCTCCGCAATCCTCAAAGAGCAGATCAAGAATTTCGGCCAGGACGCCGAGGTTTCCGAAGTCGGCCAGGTGCTGTCGGTCGGCGACGGCATCGCCCGGGTCTACGGCCTCGACAATGTCCAGG
>PLTE01000082.1:0-177 GCA_003164375.1 Hyphomicrobiales bacterium
GCGAGGTCCGCGGCGACGAGGCCGTGCAGGCCGTCGACCGCCGGGTCAAGCCGGCAAGCCGAGCCGATTGGAGCACCGAATATCTCGACGCCATCATGACCGCCGGCGTGGTCGATGGCGTCGATGCCGCGATCGCGCATATCGAGCGCTATGGCTCGCATCACACCGATGCGATCG
>PLTE01000082.1:205-8601 GCA_003164375.1 Hyphomicrobiales bacterium
GCGGCGAATTCGGCTTCGGCGCGGAGATCGGCATCGCCACCGGCAGGCTGCATGCGCGCGGGCCGGTCGGCGTCGAACAACTTACAAGTTTCAATTACCGCATCCGCGGCAGCGGACAGACGCGGCCATGATCCCCCACCCTATCCCTCACCGTTTAAACGGGAGGATAGCGGGGGCAGCGGCGATGCGTGGGGAGGGGGTTTCTTTCTGAAGGCCATGAAGTTCGAGTCTCTTCCTGCGCGCTCGGCCGCCGCAACTCCTCGTGGCCGAGGCCGTATCATCTTGCCTCCGCATGCCCGCGGCATGCGCATCGGCCTGTTCGGCGGCACCTTCGATCCGCCGCACGCGGCCCATCGCGCGGCCTGTCTATTGGCCATGCACCGGCTGGGCCTCGACCGGGTATGGTGGCTGGTCACACCCGGCAATCCGCTGAAGGACACGATGGGGCTCGCCCCGCTCGCCGTGCGGCTCGCCGCCGCGCGAGCGCTGGCGCGGCATCCGCGCATCGATGTCAGCGACTTCGAAGCCGATCTCGGCACCAGCTACACTTTTGCGACGGTCAGCTACCTGGTACGCCGTTGCCCCGGGGTGCATTTCGTCTGGATCATGGGCGCCGACAATCTGCGCCACTTCCATCGCTGGCAGCGCTGGCGCGACATCGCTGAGCTGGTACCGATCGCGGTAATCGATCGGCTCGGCCCCAGCCTCTATTCGACGGCGGGCGTCACAGGCCAGGCGCTTGGCTTTGCGCGGTTGCCGGAAGCGGCGGCACTCACGCTGCCAGAACGTAAGCCGCCGGCCTGGATCTTCCTCCACGGCCTCAAATCGCCGCTGTCATCGACGGCGCTGCGCGCGTCCCGCACGTTCCGAAGCCGCTAAATGACGATTGTTTGAAGCAAAACAGTTGAAACCATCAACACGAAGTGACTATCTTAGGGTGTGCCTCGGAATCGATGACGGGGCCGAGCGATAAGGAAGTATTGGAGTGAACCACGAGTGAAAGGATAAATAACCCTGTCCACAGTTGTAATCTCCCGGGCCGAAAGTCGCGTGCCCGAAACGGTCTCCAGAATGCGTCTTGACGCCGAGGAGATCCTCCGCATGGTCCTCACCCGCCTCGACGATATGAAGGCGGAGGACATCCTCACCATCGATCTTCGGGATAAATCTTCTATCGGCGACTATATGGTCGTGTCCTCCGGCCGGTCGCAGCGCCATGTCGGTTCGCTGGCCGACAGGGTCGTCGAGGATTTGCACAAAGCCGGCGTTCGCGCCCATGTCGAAGGCACCCCGCGTTGCGATTGGGTGCTGATCGATGCGGGCGACGTGATCGTGCACGTCTTCCGTCCCGAAGTGCGAGATTTCTACAATCTCGAAAAGATGTGGACGGCGGGCGGAACGGCGCGGCGCGCGAGCTAAAACGCTCGCGCAAGCGTTGGCGTGATCATCGCGGGCGATTTCGCCCCGGCGGCTGCAGTCGCGCGCGGCCGCTTTGTTGAAGTCCGACTGTTGATGTCGGCTTTTACGGCTTGGCTGCCCATGCGTGTCGTCATCGCCGCCGTCGGCCGCCTGAAACAAGGCCCCGAACGCGAAATCGCCGCCGCCTATCGCAAGCGCGCGCAGACTATCGGCCGCGGCCTGGGCTTTCGTGACATCGAGCTGATCGAAATTCGCGAAAGTCGGGCGCAGGACGCCGAACGACGCCGCACCGAGGAATCGATCGCGATCGCCAATGTCATTCCCGAACGGGCGATCCTTGCCATTCTCGACGAGCGCGGCGACAACGTCGATAGCGCGGCTCTCGCCGGGCTGTTACGCGCGTGGCGCGCGGAGGATCGCCCGGCCGCCTGCTTCGTCATCGGCGGCGCCGATGGCCTCGCGCCAAGCTTGCGTGAGCGCGCCAAGCTTAAACTCGCCTTCGGCGCCGTCACTTGGCCGCATCAGCTCGTGCGCATCATGCTGCTGGAACAGATTTATCGCGCCGGCACGATCCTGGCCGGGCACCCCTATCATCGCGGCTAGACGTTTGATGAAGCATGATCTTTTCGGAAAATCGACGTCCACTTTTCCGGATCATACTCGACGCGCAGAATCTCGATCGCGAAAGTCTGTCGGCCGGTTTTCCGCCAAGATCGTGCTTCATAAATGTCGCCGGCAGCGTCATCTTCGCATCACCGAATTGTGACGAAGTGAAGCGTAGTGCGTCTTAATCCGGTCGAATTGGGCCGTTTACACCTTGCCTTCATGAGGCTTGCGTCTACCTTGAACCTGATGATTCTCCGACGGTCGAGCCGAACCGATCCGCGCCAGGTGCTCGGTGGGAATGTGCTCGGTTCGAATGTGCTCGGTTCGAATGTGCTCGGTTCCACCGTGCTTGGTTCGGCTTTGATATTCGTGCTGCCGTTTGGCGCCGATTTCGGAGCAAATTCTGCCGCTTTCGCGCAATCCCCGCCTGCTCAGTCCCCGGCCGTCCAAACTCCGGCGCCAGCGACGGGATCTGCACCCCCAGCGATTAGCCCAGACGCACTCAAAGCACGCGACCAGGAACTCGAGGCCGCGCGCGCGCGGCAACGCAATTCGGTGGAAACCCAAGCCAAGCTGCGCAGCGAGATCGGGGCGCTGAGCGCGGATCGCCGCAAATTCAATCTGCAACTCATCAACACCGCTACGCAGATCCGCGACATCGAAGCCAATATCGACGCCACCCAAGCGCGCCTTGAACCGCTCGACCTTCAGGAACGGCTTTTTCAGAAATCGCTCGACGACCGCCGCGCCGTGATTGTCGAGATCCTCGCCGCTTTGCAACGCATAGGCAGGGAGCCGCCGCCAGCGCTCATCGTGCGGCCGGAAGATGCACTGCAGGCGGTCCGCACCGCGATTGCGCTCGGCGCCGTGCTCCCGGAAATGCGGACACAAGCCGACGCCTTGGCTGGCGATCTTGCCGATTTGTTGCGGGTGCGCAAAGAGATCGTCGAACAGCGCGACCGGCTGGCGCAAAATCTCGACCTCCTCGCGCGCGATCAGCTGCGCATGAGCATGTTGATCGACGAGCGGCAGACCAAGCAAGCCGCAGCGGAGCAGGCGCTCGATGCCGAGCGGCAGCAGGCCGCCGAGCTGGCGCGCCAAGTCGATAACATCAAGGACTTCATCGCCAAGCTCGAAGCCTCACTCGATCCCGCCACCCGCGCGGCGCGCAGCGGCGCCCGCGCAATCGCCGACGACGCAACCCAGCCGGAACTCGCAGCGCTGGGCGACCCCGGGCGGCTCGCGCCCGCCGTTGCCTTCGCCGAAACGCGCGGCCACCTGCGCTTACCGGTGAATGGCGAGCGACTCCGCGAATTCGGCGGCGCCGATGGCGCCGGCGGAACCCAAAAGGGCCTTTCGATCGCGGCTCGGGCCGGAGCCGAGATTACCGCACCATGCGACGGTTGGGTTGTTTACGCCGGCGCGTTTCGCAGCTATGGGCAACTCTTGATCCTGAATGCCGGCGGCGGGTATCATGTGCTATTAGCGGGGATGGAGCGGATATCCGTCGATCTCGGCCAGTTCGTGCTAACCGGTGAACCGGTGGCGGTGATGGGTGACGGCGCGCAGGCGTCCGCGACCGTCACAACCGTGCCTAAGCAAGCCGGGCTTAAGCAGCCTGTACTCTATGTGGAGTTCCGCAAGGACGGCACTCCCATCGACCCCAGCCCTTGGTGGGCGATTAACGAAGGCGAAAAGGTTCGCGGATGATGCGCAAAACTTCCCTCATTTTCCTCGGTGCAGTGGCCGGCGCCGCGGTCACTCTGATGGTGACCCAGCCACACACGATGTTGATCGGCTCGGCGGCGCGAGCGGCCGCCTCGGATACTTACCGGGAGCTCAATCTGTTCGGCGACGTGTTCGAGCGGGTGCGTGCCGATTACGTCGAGAAACCCGACGACTCCAAGCTCGTCGAATCGGCGATCAACGGCATGCTGGCCGGGCTCGACCCGCACTCGAGCTACATGGACCCGAACAGCTTCCGCGACATGCAGGTGCAGACCCGCGGCGAGTTCGGCGGTCTCGGCATCGAGGTCACCATGGAGGACGGCCTGGTAAAGGTCGTAGCCCCGATCGACGATACGCCGGCGGCCAAGGCCGGCGTCATGGCCAACGACATCATCACCAAGCTTGACGACGAGCAGGTCCAGGGTCTGACCCTGAACCAGGCGGTCGACAAGATGCGCGGCCCGGTGAACACCAAGATCAAGCTCACCATCATGCGCAAAGGCTCGGACAAGCCGGTCGAAGTCTCGATCATGCGCGATGTCATCCGCGTCAAATCGGTGCGCTCGCATGTCGAAGGCGAGGACGTTGGCTACATCCGCATCACGCAGTTCAACGAACAGACGACCGACGGCTTGAAGCAGGCGATCAACGACCTCAACAACCAGCTCGGCGCCGACAAGATCAAGGGCTACGTGATCGATCTGCGCAACAACCCGGGCGGCCTGCTCGACCAGGCGATCTCGGTGTCCGATACCTTCCTCGACAAGGGCGAGATCGTATCGACCCGCGGCCGCAATCCGGAAGAGACGCAGCGCTTCAATGCTCGTCCGGGCGATCAGACCAAGAGCAAGCCGGTGATCGTGCTGATCAACGGCGGCTCGGCATCGGCCTCCGAAATCGTCGCCGGCGCGTTACAGGATCACAAGCGCGCGACGCTGGTCGGCACCCGCTCGTTCGGCAAGGGCTCGGTGCAGACCATCATCCCGCTCGGCGCCGGCAATGGCGCGTTGCGATTGACAACGGCGCGCTATTTTACGCCGTCGGGCCGCTCCATCCAGGCCAAGGGCATCACGCCCGATATCGAAGTGCTCCAGGATGTCCCGGATGACCTGAAGGACCGCACCGACTCCAAGGGTGAAGCCTCGCTGCGGGGTCACCTCAAGGCCGAGGGTTCCGAGGAAACGGGTTCGCAGTCCTACGTGCCGCCGGACGAAAAGGACGATAAAGCGCTCAAGATGGCGCTCGATCTGCTCCGCGGGACGGCGAGCAACGCCGCCTTCCCGCCCAATCCGAAGGCAGCGGTTCCGAACTGAGCGGACCACTTGGCAATCCGAGTTCGGGGCGGCCCACGGGCCGCCCCTTTTTTTTTGACCCGCAAGCCAACGGTAAGCAAAAGGGGCCGCTTGGTTCGCCGTGATAAACTGCGCGGCGTGATTCGCGCGGCCAAGCGACAGACCCACGAGATAGACCCAAGAGATAGAGCGATGACGGCCGATGATCTGAGCGCACCACTCGGCCCGCCGCCGAAAAAGCCCCGGCGCGCCATTAAAATCCCGGTGCCGCAGATCATGGCGGGGGCGCTCGCTTTGTTTTTCGGCGTCTACGCATTATGGGCAGTGGTGGCTGACGATCCGTTCGGCGGCGAACCGATGGCCGTCGCACCGGCAAATCTGCACATCGCGGCGAAACCCGCAGACGCTGCGGCCCCGCCGCAGCCGTCAGCCGCCGAGCTTGCTCCACAACCGAGCGGTCCGGCGTTGCCGCCGGCCGCCCCGATTGCTCCCCAAAATGGCGCTCAAGCGGCTGCGGGCAACACCGCGACGGTGACCATCATCGACGGCAAGACCGGCGCGCGCCAAGAAGTCGTGGTTCCGGCACCCACGCCGACGACTGGCCCACCAGCTGTTGCAGCGCCACCGCCGGGCAGCGGCGGAGCGCCCGGTGCCGCGCTTTCGGTCGATCAGAAGTTCGTCGAGATGACGCCGCACGGTCCGATTCCGAGAATTGCCGCCGACGGTACGCGGCCGGCGGATGCCTTTGCGCGGCCGGTGCGGCCGCTTCCCGGCAAGCCCGACGCGCCCCGCATCGCACTGATCGTCGGTGGCCTCGGGATCAGCGCGGGGACCTCCGCCGATGCGATCGCCAAGCTGCCGAGCGCGGTGACACTGGCCTTCGAGCCCTATGGCAGCGACGTCGCGGCCCTGGTCGCCCGCGCGCGCAGCGGCGGCCACGAGGTCCTGTTGCAAGTGCCGATGGAGCCGTTCGAATATCCCGACAACGATCCGGGCCCGCAGACGCTGCTGACTTCGCTCACGCCGCAGCAGAATATCGATCGGCTGTATTGGCTGATGAGCCGGTTCCAAGGCTATGTCGGACTGTCCAACACCATGGGGGCGCGCTTCACCTCCGCCGAGACGTCGTTCAGCCCGATCCTGCATGAAGCCGCCAAACGCGGACTGATATTCGTCGACGACGGCTCCAATCCGCGCAGTATCGCCGGCCGCATCGCCGGCGCCAACAATCTGCCGTTCACGCAGGCCGACGTGGTGCTGGATTCGGTGCCGACGGCCACCGAAATCGACCGTGCGCTCGGCCGCCTGGAAATGGCGGCGCGCGAACGCGGCGTCGCGGTCGGCATCGCGTCGGCGCTGCCGGCATCGATCGATCATATCGCCAAATGGGCGAAAGCCGCGGAAAGCCGCGGCTTGCTCGTGGTTCCGATCACCGCGGTTGCCGCGAAGGCAAAGCAGACGTAACTACACCAGAGCATGATCCCGAAAAGTGGAAACCGGTTTTCGGAAAAGATCATGCTCAAACAAACTAGAGCCTGATGCGATTCAATCGAATTGGATCAGGGTCTAGCCATAAGCGATCGATCATCCCGATATGCGGTTCGAAGATCTCCCCTATCGGCCCTGCGTCGGCATTGTGCTGCTTAATCGCGACAGCTTGGCTTTCATCGGCCGACGGCTCGAAGGGTCCGAGCACGTCGATCTCGCTCATGTTTGGCAACTGCCGCAGGGCGGCATCGATCCCGGCGAAGAGCCGTGGCCGGCCGCGGTGCGCGAACTGTTCGAAGAAACCAATATCCGCTCCGTAGAACGCGTCGGCGAAATCGCGCAATGGCTCAAATACGACATCCCGCGCGACATCATCGGCGTTGCCTGGAACGGCAAATATCGCGGCCAGATGCAAAAATGGTTTGCGATGCGCTTCCTCGGCTCGGAAAGCGAGATCGACGTCGTGCGTCCCGCCGGTGCGCAACACGCGGAATTCGGCGCCTGGCGCTGGGAGCCAATGGAAAACCTGCCGGAGCTCGTTGTCCCGTTCAAGCGCGCTGTTTATGAGCGCGTAGTGAGCGAGTTCCGGCATCTAGCGAAGTAACCCGTCACGCTGCGGTGCGAGTTGAATCGCTACGGTCCCCACTTCAGATCGAATAAGAAGACCTTTGTTGAGCGCGGACGAACCACTCAATTCTTGACCGATCTTACCGTGACAATCCGGCGCTCGTACCGGGAGCTGCTCTGTTTCCGTAACGCCGCGCTTCGCGCTTGTAACGATAGCCCGGCGCAGAGGGGTAGCAGTTCAGCAGAGAAAATCCGGCGCCGGGGCAGCCGTGAGCGGAAAGATATTCGTACACATTGGCCATGACCGCTCCGTCGTACCCACCACCGCCGCCCCCTTCGGCCATAGCGGAGGTGGCACCCAACGTAAGGCTCGCCTCTAGAGTAACGGCGGCACCTAAAGTGAAGACAGCCGCGAGCACCAGCTTGCTCATGTATTCATTCTCCATCGTGGCCCACTGAGCGACGCAATTAACGCGACGTTCGCCGTTCTTACAAGCGAACGGCTCCATACGGGTGATTTTATCGCTAGGCACGAAGTCCGGATGCGCCGCGGCGCTGCGGGAGACTCGGCTTTGCCATCCGGCAGCGGTGCGCGTCGCGCGCAACGACCTTTTTCCGGCCCGCGGGCGGAGGAGGATCCTCAATGCCAAGGCCGATTAGTGGAACCCACCCACCACGAATCCGCCGCGTCGCGATGCGCTCGTTCGGCGCAGATCGAATGCGACGAGGTCAACGACACAAAGGCGCCGGATCGCGCGCTATTGGGCCAATGCCGCTTGCAGCGACTTCAATTGATCGAGATGGCGGGCGAGTTTGTCGCGTGCGTGGTCATCCCGGCTGTCGGCAACGTCTTCCTCGGCGTCTTTGATCTCGGCGGCAAGTGTTGCCATGTCGAAATCGCCGCGCGCCACGGCGCGGTCGGCGAGCACCGTCAATCCCGTCGGGCCTACTTCGGCGAAGCCGCCGATGACGACGACCGGATCACGCCGGCTGTCGCGGAAGATGGTCACAATGCCGGGCCGCAATGCCGTCACCATCGGCGCATGGCCGGGCAGAATGCCCAAATCGCCTTCGGCGCCGGGCAGATCGACCTGATCGACATCGCCCGAGAACAGGACGCTTTCCGGCGAGACGAATTCGAAATGAAGCGCGGCCATCGGATTACGCCTCGGCCGCGAGTTTCTTGCCCTTTTCGACCGCCTCCTCGATGGCGCCGACCATGTAGAAAGCAGCTTCCGGCAGGTGATCGTACTTGCCTTCGACCAGATCCTTGAAACCCTGGATGGTGTCTTTCAG
>PLTE01000176.1 GCA_003164375.1 Hyphomicrobiales bacterium
GCTAATCAGACGCGGGCCGATCCTTCAGCGATAAATCTTTCTCCTTACGGACGTATCCGGCATTAGCCCAAGTTTCCCTGGGTTGTTCCGAACTGAAGGGTACGTTCCCACGTGTTACTCTCCCGTCTGCCGCTNNTCTGAGCCAGGATCAAACTCTCAAGTTGGATGAGAACTTTTTCCCGGCAGATCACACGTTTGACGAGGTCCCACTTTAGTTTCCTGCGAAGCGTGAGCCTCGCAGGAGGTCCAAAGTGTTGACCTAAAACGTCGACCGCCGAAGTCTCTTCCTGACCATTTCCGCGTAACGGATTCCCTTTCGAGTTTCCCTTATCGCGAAAGCGGCCCGCAAGGACTCCGCCGTCCACGTTTCTCTTTCTTCCGATTCACTTGTCAAACAGCCCGGAACCTTGCGGCCCCGTCTTCAAACTACGCCTCCACATCCGACACAGCGACGCGAACATGGCCATTAGGAGCATGGCCGGATGCTCGGTCACCGTGTGAACAGTGAGGGGCTTCGCGGACGCGCCATCGCGCCAGGCGGCGGCGCGTCCAGAGCGGCGTATATAGTCTTCAGCGGCCGACGTTGTCAACCGTTCGCTTGATCGAATTTGGGCCTGTGGACGGTCGGCATGGCGGTATTTTTGCGGGCCATTTTTCCTTGCATAGGATGGCCGGCCGGACGCGGGTTACCGATCGGTTTTTGCGCCGCACTGCGGCCACATTCCTCCGCCGTTCTTTGCATCCCGCGCCGGATGTCGCAACAGGGGGTAAGCGACAGCGCTTCTTAAGTTTTCGGGCTTCTTGCATCGGCTCGCGTTGACGGTCTGGGGGTACCGGAGCATCGTGTTCTATACCGGATCTAGCCTTAATTTTGGGCGGGCGCGGATGGTGCCGAAAATCTCAGCACTCAAGTTGACGACAAAAAGAATCCGCAGCTGAGAAGAACTTGTGAAAGAAGACTAGTCGCACCGCGTGTGATCGCGTGTGCGGGGGACGTTTTAAGGGGACTTTAGGCTTTGGACCAAGCTCGGCTACGGGGCGCAGCGCGCAGGATCTATGCCGAGGCCATCGATCTCGGCAATGAACCGCCGCTTTCGGTGGACGGCGGCGTCGGCGGCTTGGTCGACCGGCGCCGTCTTTCGGTCCAATGGTTCTCGGGAACGATCCTGACCGGCCTGTGCGGCGCGGCCTTAATGGGCGGCGCCGTTTTTGCGTCGCTCGACGGCGAGACCAATTTCGCCAGTGCGCCGGAGCAGGTCGAGACCGCATTGCGCGGAGCAATCAACAGCATCGGCGACCGGTTGAGCGGCTTGCGCAAGACCGACCGCCTGCCGGCGCTCAGCGAACCGAGCGTCGCGCGGCAAATCCTGCGCGTTCCGACTTCGACACATGTCCGCGACCGCGAATTGGTGCGCGTGCGTCCCTATGTGCGCGTCACCGGCAATCTTTCACTCACCGTCACCGATCTCTCCGCGAATATTCCGCCGTTCAATTCGCAAAAACTGCTCGCCGATTCAGTCGCCGGCGACGACCAGACGCCGGCGGCGGAACCGGATGCCGAGGTGTCTTTCGTCACCTGCGATCTCGCATCGAGTAGCGTGCGCGGCAAGGTGATGCCGGCCGTCTGCGACCTCAATTCACTGTTGGCGAAGGTCAAGCCGTCGACGCAATTGCCGCTCGACGATGTGGTGACGCGCGTCCGCGATACCGCCTCCCGCGCCGGAACCGGCACCACTCTCACCATGAACGCCGACGGCACGCCGAATCTCAAGCTCAGCTACGCCGCCGAAAACGATCCCGAAGCGTTTTTCGGTTTCCGGCCGCGCGTCGTGCCCGAGAACGTAACGCTGTTGCCGAAAACGACGACGCTGATGAACGGCGGCGATTGGAGCGAGCGCATGATCGCCGCCAAAAGAGGCGAAACGGTCGGCTCGATCTTGCGCGAAATCGGCGCCGCGCCCGACGAGATCAAGAGCATTATCGCCGTGATCGGGCCGCCGGCGCTCGAAGGCGGCATCAAGGAAGGGCAGAAGCTGCGGGTGCTGATGACGCCGGCCGGCCTCGGCCACGTGCAGCCGTTGCGTGTCATCATCGTCGGCGACAGCGGCATCATCGCTGCGGTCGCGCTGTCCGATCTCGGCAAATACGTTCCCGTCGATATTCGCAACATCGATACCGATGTCGCCGACACCAACGAGGACCAGACCGGCGACGACGACGGTAGCGGCGTGCGACTCTATCAGAGCCTGTACGAGACCGCGCTACGCAACAGCGTGCCGAAGTCGGTCATCGAGGATCTGGTCCGCATCTATTCCTACGACGTCGATTTCGAGCGCAAAGTGCAGCCCGGCGACAGCTTCGACGTGCTCTATGCGGACGACGAGACCGGCGAAGGCAGAAATGAAGTGCGCTACGCCGCGCTCACCGTCGGCGGCGAGACCAAAAAATACTACCGCTTTCAGACCGCCGACGACGGCGTTTACGACTACTACGACGAGACCGGCGTCAGCGCCAAGAAATTCCTGGTGCGCAAGCCCGTTGCGGTCGGCATGGTAACGTCGGGATTCGGCTGGCGCACCCATCCGTTGTTGCACATCAGCGAACTGCATAGCGGGGTCGATTGGGGCGCGCCGTTCGGCACCCCGATCTTCGCCGCCGGCAATGGCGACATCGAAGAGATCGGGCTCAAGGGCGGCTACGGCAAATATGTGCGCATCCACCACGCCAACGGTTATGAGACCGCTTACGGCCACATGACCGCATTCGCGCGCGGTCTCGACGTCGGCAGCCACGTGCGTCAGGGTCAGATCATCGGCTTCGTCGGCTCGTCCGGCATGTCGACTGGCTCGCATGTGCATTTCGAGATCATCGTCAACGACCGTTTTGTCGACCCGATGCGGATCAAGCTGCCGCGCGGCCGCGTGCTCGCCGGCCCGGTGCTCGTCGGTTTCGACAAAGACCGCGATCAGCTCGACGCCGTGCTGTCGCACACGCCGTCCGCCCACATCGCCCAGGCGCGATGAGCGCAGCCCCGGACGATCACCTCGAAGTCTGTTCCAGCCGGCTGTGGGCGGTGTTTCACCTAAGCCCGACACGATGGATATTCCCCGGCCGTATGATCGCCGATCACGTCGGGATTTCGACCAAGGAAGTCCGATTCTGGCTAACGCCATGGGTCCGCACGGACGACCATCTGCCGCTGGCGCACATTGCCGAAGTTCTTCATAAGCGCGGACTGTTCTGGGACAGCATCAGCGTGGAAAGCAGCGGAGGTGCGAACCCTCTGACAATCAAAGGCGTATCGAAATTCCGCTCCGGCTACTTCGTCGAGCACATGCGCGAACGCATCAATACCGCCGCCGGCGCGGCACCGCGCTGATGCATCGTTGCCAGCCGGCGCCATGGCAAGCTCCGCGATGCAATCCAACACCGCCTCGCGTGGCGATGGATTGCTTCGTCGCTTTGTTCCTCGCAACGACGAGCGCCGTTACGCCGCCGCCTTCACTTCGGCGCCGTTGAAGACGAGGCCGTTGCGCCCGGCCGAAATCGCGACCTTCTCGCCGTCCTTGATGCGGCCGGAGAGAATGAATTCGGCGAGCGGATCCTGCACCGACTTCTGAATCACCCGCTTGAGCGGCCGCGCCCCGTAAGCGGGATCGTAGCCCTTCTCGGCGAGCCATTCGCGCGCCTTGCCGTCGAGCGTGATCGCGATCTTGCGATCCTCAAGCAGCTTTTGCAGACGCTCGATCTGGATATCGACGATGCGGCCCATGTGCTCGCGCTTTAGACGGTGGAACAGGATGATCTCATCGACACGATTGAGGAATTCGGGCCGGAAATGCGCGCGCACTTCCGCCATCACGTGATCGCGGACCTTCTCGGTCTCCTCGCCGTCGGCTTGCGCCACCAGATATTCGGCACCGAGATTCGAGGTCATGATGATCAGCGTGTTGCGGAAATCGACGGTGCGGCCC
>PLTE01000355.1 GCA_003164375.1 Hyphomicrobiales bacterium
GCACCATCTTCGCGGTCGGCGACGAAAAGCAATCGATCTATTCGTTCCAGAACGCCGCGCCGAAAGAATTCGAGGAAATGCGGCGCTACTTCGAAACGGCGCATAAGAACGTCGAAATCAAATTCGAATTCCGCAAGTTCGAACATTCGTTCCGCTCGGGCGAGGCTGTGCTGGCCGCCGTCGACGAGGTATTCAAGGCAAAAGAAATCGCGGCGAGCGTATCGTCCGATACCGATGGTTTCCCGCCGCACATCGCGCTGCCGGACGCGGCGCCAAGCCTGGTCGAAATCTGGGAGCCAGTCGAGCCGGACGAGCGCCGCGAAATCGAAGGCTGGGATGCGCCGTTCGATCGGGTGAGCGAAACGAGCCCGCGCGTCAAGCTCGCGCGGCGCATCGCGCGCACCGTGCGGCGGCTGGTCGATGCGCGCGATCCGGTCGGTATCGAGCGCCGCGCCGCGCGCTATGGCGATGTCTTGATCCTGGTGCGCCAGCGGGGCGAATTGTTCGAGACAATCATCCGCGCGCTCAAGAACGAGAATGTTGAGGTCGCCGGCGCCGACCGCCTCGTTCTCACCGAACATATCGCGGTCATGGATCTCATCGCGCTCGCCGACGCCTTGTTGTTGCTGCAGGACGATCTAGCGCTGGCGGCGGTGCTGCGCAGCCCGCTGTTCGGTTTCACGGACCAGGATTTATTCGAGGTCGCCTGGGATCGCGGGCCGTTGTCGCTGCGCGCGGCGCTGGGGCGCAAGGCCAACGACCGCGAGATCTTCGCCGCGGCCACAGCCCGGCTCGATGAGCTTGACGGCGCGGCGCGGCGCGAAACGCCGTTTGCATTTTACGCGCATATCCTCGGCGCGGGCGGCGGCCGGCAGCGCTTCCTCGCCCGGCTCGGCGCTGAGAGCAACGACGCGCTCGACGAATTCCTCAATCTCGCCTTCGACTATGAGCGGCGCGAGACGCCGTCGCTGCAGGGCTTTGTCGCCTGGCTGCGCGCGGCGCGCGCCGAGATCAAGCGCGACATGGAAATCGCCCGCGACGAGGTGCGGGTGATGACCGTGCACGGCGCCAAAGGCCTTGAAGCGCCGATCGTTATTCTCGCCGACACGATGACGCCGCCCGCAGGCCCGAAATCGCCCCGGCTATTGCCGCTTGCGGGCGATGCCGTGATCTGGGCCGGGCGCAAGGCGGACGACGCACCGCCGGTCGCCGTGGCGCGTCAGACAGCGCTCACCGAAGCCGCCGACGAATATCGCCGGCTGCTCTATGTCGCCATGACGCGCGCCGCCGACCGGCTGATCGTCTGCGGCGCCCAAGGCAAAAACAAACGCCCGGACGGCTGCTGGTACGATCTCGTGCGCGAGCCGCTCGCTCCGTTTCTGGTCGAGGAGGCCGACGGCGAGGAGAAAGTCTTGCGCTACCGCAAGACGCCGCTAGGCCAGGTGGAAAAACCCGCAGCGCCCACGGCCGGCCCGCAAAAGCCTGCACGGCCGGCGCTGCCGTCCTGGCTGCGCGAGCCGGCGCCGGTTGAAACGCCACGCGCCGGGCCGCTGTCGCCCTCATCGGTCTTTGACGAGGACATTGGCCGAGCGGCTCATCCCGCGACTTCCACCGCCGACCGGCAAAAGGCGTTGCAACGAGGCCGGATCGTGCATCGGCTGCTGCAAGCCTTGCCCGACATAGCTCAGCCCAGCCGGGCGAGCGCGGCGGAACGCTATCTTGCCGGCGCCGCCAAGGATTTTTCCGCGACAGAGCAGGCAGCAATTGCGGGGCAAGTCTGCGCCGTGCTGGATGCGGAAGACTTTGCCGCATTGTTCGCACCGGGCAGCCGGCCGGAGGTGCCGATCGTCGGGCGGATCGCGCGCTCTGGCGCGCAGCCGGTTGCGGTGGCCGGTCAGGTGGACCGTTTGATCGTCACCGGGGATGCCGTGCTGATCGCCGATTACAAGACCGATAGCGTCGTTCCGCGCCGGCTGGACGACGTCGAACCCTACGTCGTCCAGCTTGCGCTTTATCGCGCCGTGCTGGCACGGCTCTTTCCCGGCAAGGCCGTGCGCGCGGCGCTGATTTTTACCAGCGGGCCCACGCTGTTCGAGGTTCCGGCCGCGGCTATGGATCGGGCCCTGGAGAAGACCCAGGAAAAGACCCAGGAAAAGACCACCCTCAAGGCCATTGAAGCGACCTTGGCAAAGTCCTAACCAAGGGCTGTCACGCTCCGGTGAAGGCGCCTTGACGCCCTAGGGGCCGGTTCATACGTTCATCGGCCCCGGGCTGCCGATTCTCCCGAATAAACGAGGTCTTTCATGGTCGAGAAAGTGACGGATGCAACGTTCGAAACGGACGTGCTCAAGGCGAGCGGCCCGGTGGTGGTCGATTTCTGGGCGGAATGGTGCGGCCCCTGCAAGGCGATCGCGCCGGCGCTGGAGGAGATCGCCACCGAGTTCGCCGGCCGCCTGACCGTGGCCAAGGTGAACATCGACGACAATCCGGCGACGCCGNNTCAAGATCGTCAAGCTCAACGTCGACGAGAACCCCGGCACCGCGGCGAAGTTCGGCATCATGTCGATTCCGACCTTGATGCTGTTCAAGGACGGCCAACTCGCCTCGCGTCAGGTCGGCGCTCAGCCAAAGCAGAAGCTTGAGCAGTGGATCACGGGCGCGGTGTGATCCGCTTCGCTTGTCCGCTAGAGTCTGATCCGTTTATATTNNGCCAGAAGGTGGGCGCGGCGCCGAAGAGCGTGCTCAGGCAGTGGGTGGCCAGCGCCCTGGCGTAGCCTGCACCCCATGACAGTGATGGCACATAATCATATGGAGGGCGGCTGCTCGCCGCCCTCCGGCCCGTAGTAGATTATCCAGGCGCCGAAACCCTCGGAAAAATCCTCGAACCGGTGCGGCACGCCGGCGCGCACGAACAGCGTGTCGCCGGCGGCAAACGGCACCCGTTCGCCGGCGCGCATGAACCAGCCCTCCCCGGTGACAACGACATAAACCTCGTCGCGCACGTGCACGGTCTGGGAATCGATGCCGTGCGGTGCATACCAACGTACTTCCAGGCTGCCATGGGCGAACAGCAGGGCGGAGGAGCGCCCGAGCGACAGCGGCGCGGTAAGGGCATCGGCGAGGGCGATGCGGCTGGCGGGCTGGGGCATGACACGGGTCTCCTGATGGGAACGGCGCGCTGGAATGGGAGGGGGGAAAGGCCGGGTTGCAACCGTGGGGCGGACCCCACTCAGGTCACGTCGGTCCTATCGGCTTTCAAGACTTCGCCGGCGAGGTAGAGGCTGCCGCAGATCAGCACGCGGGCGGGACCACCCTCGCGCGGGATGGCGGCCAGTGCCGCGGCCACGGTCGGGCCGGGGCGGGCCACGCCACCGGAGGCGGCGATGATGTCGCCGACCGGCTTGGCCAAGTGCTGGCCGGGCTCCGCCACCGCCCAGACCGATGCCGCGAGCGGCAACAACGGGCGCAGGAAATCGGCTGAATCCTTGCCCTGTTTCATCCCCACGATCAGGTGCGCCGGCTGGCCGGAGGCGGACAGATACTGGGCCAGCACCACCCCGGCGCCCGGGTTGTGGCCGCCGTCCAGCCACAGCTCCCAGGCCGCCGGCAGCGTGGCGGCCAGGCGCCCGGTCAGGCGTTGCAACCGCGCCGGCCAAATGGCGCCGGCAAGGCCGCGGGCGATCGCCTCCCCGGGCGGGCGGAAACCGGCCCGCAGCGCGGCGACGGCGATGCCGGCGTTGTCGATCTGGTGCGGCCCGGCCAGCGCGGGGGGCGGCAAATCCAGCGCGCCGTCGCCATCCGCATAGGCCAGCCCGGTCGCCGACGGGGCGATCGTCCAGTCGCGGCCGCGCTCCAGCAAACGCGCGCCGGTCCGCAGCGCCTCGGCGCGCAGCACCGGCAGCACCAAGGGGTCCTGCAACCCGGTGGCCACCGGCACGCCGGGCTTCATGATGCCGGCTTTCTCGGCCGCGATGGCGGCCAGAGAATCGCCCAGGAAGTCTCTGTGATCAAAAGAAATAGACGTGATCGCGGCAGCGGCGGGCGGGGCGATCACGTTGGTCGCGTCATAGCGTCCGCCCAGTCCCACTTCCAACACCGCCAGTTCGGCGGGGACGCGGGAGAAGAGCAAAAAAGCGGCGGCGGTGAGTACCTCGAAGACCGTGATGTCGGCGCCGTCGTTGGTTTTCTCAACTTCGTCCAGCGCGGCGGCCAGGGTGTCGTCATCGACGATGCTGCCGGCCAGCCGGATGCGTTCGTTGAAGCGCACCAGGTGCGGCGAGGTATAGACATGCACCCGCCAGCCCGCCGCCTCGCCGATGCCGCGCAGGAAGGCGCAGGTGCTGCCCTTGCCGTTGGTGCCGGCGACATGGACCACCGG
>PLTE01000209.1 GCA_003164375.1 Hyphomicrobiales bacterium
ACGCGCTGTTCGTCGCCGACGTGAAGTCGACCGGGCTGTTCGCGACCGATCCGCTGTTGATCAAGAACGGCGCGCGTACCGATTACTGGAAGACCGGGCATTCCTATATGAAGCGCCGCGTCAACGAGATCGGGGCGCTGGCCGGCTTCGAGAAGTCCGGCCACTTCTTCTTCAACAAGCCGTTCGGACGCGGCTATGACGACGGCTTGATCTTCGCCTTCGCGGTCTGCGACATGCTCGATCGCAACCCCGGAAAAAGCATGGCGGATCTCAAAAACGCGCTGCCGAAAACCTGGGGCTCGCCGACCATGTCGCCGCATTGCGCCGACGAGGAAAAGTACGGCGTGGTCGACGCCGTGGTGAAACATTTCGAAGCTGAGAAGAAGAACGGCGGCAAGGTCGCCGGCCAGCCGATCCGCGATCTGGTCACCGTCAACGGCGTGCGGGTCACCGTGGAAGACGGTACCTGGGGCCTGGTGCGCGCTTCCTCCAACAAGCCGGAACTCGTGGTCGTCGTCGAAAGCCCGGTCTCCGAGGCGCGCATGCGCGACATGTTCAAGTCGGTCGACGACGTACTGCGCACGCATAAGGAAGTCGGCGCGTATAATCAGACGATATAATCTCTAGCCGAGAGCGAAGAATCCGCAACCGAGTAGACATCGTTCATGCAGAAGCGGTCGCGCGGGGCTTCAGCCCCGATGGGGCAATTCTGCCACTACCCGCCCGGCCCTTGCCGCGGCACTTTATAAACGTCGAGATCGCGATTTGCACCGTCCCATATTTCCTTGATTGAAATCTGGTCGTCGACATTGCATATGCCGAGATCGACGTCCTTGTTCGGCAAAACCACAAACACTCGTTTGCCCACATTAACCGTCGTGATGCCGTTGTGCTCTAGACCATTCCGCGCGAATTGCTTCAGTTGGCTATAGTACGGTTCTTTTCTCCACGAGAGCGGCCAGCCAGGGTCGACATGAAAGACAAGGTTTCGCGTCTCGCCGTAGCGCACGTGGCAGATCACGATTTTCGAACGCGTCGGCTGCCACTCGTCGCCAAATTCCGCGTCGGTCAGCCATACGCAATTAAATGTGCGGCATACCTCGGGCCTGGAATCATAAATCCCGCATCCGCTGCTCTTCAGGCAATGAGGGCACCATTGGCCCACCTTGCTGGCATCCAGAAGACCCAAAAGCTTGCAGCACAACGCGCACGATCCGCAATTGCGGCTTTGTGGGTGCGGAGATTTGAGGCCAGTCACAGGCATCGCCCCTAGTGTCAATTCGCCCCCCGGAACTTCCGTCGCAAACCCACGACAAGCCCCGTAACGGGTATTATTTTCTTATGGTACTCGTGGACCCGATGATCGAGCAAATCTACAAAAAACCCAGCGGCTTCAGCCAAGTGGCTGACGTAGCCAGAACTGTGGGCATAACAGCCGCCTCTTGCAAGAGAGCTGTTCGGATGCACGACTACATTTTGGTTGTTATGCCCATCGTCACTCGAAAAGAGCGAAAAGACGAATAACCCGCCATCTCTCAGCGAGGACGCCGCAGCAGCGAACACTGGCCTTAGATCGCCAAAGTGAATAAGGGTGGCGGCACAGGTTATTGCATCATAGCTCTTTGGATGATCTGCCATGAAGGACAATAAGTCGCCCAGATGTATTTCGTCATAAATGTTCTTCTCACGAGCTTTCTCCAGCATGGCCGACGACATATCGATCCCGTCGAGCTTGGTTGCCAAATCTCGGACCAAAATTCCGACAAGGCCGGTGCCGCAACCAGCGTCAAGGATATCCAGCTTTTTCGACTCATGCGACAGCTGCTTGAGCGCCCCTGCCACCAGCTCGTCTCCAAAATAATAAGTCTTTTCCAAATCCCAATTGTGAGACCGCTTGGCATAGAGCGCGTCGAGGTGAGCTTCTGAAGCGCGCATGGGCAACCGCTCACGATCTAAGCTCGCCAGCAAAAGCCCAGCACCCAGACTATCCCCAGGGTCGATGTCCAATACTCGCCTGTAGCTGGCCTCCGCCTCAACGAGACGGCCGAGTTGCTGATGGGTGGCGCCCATGTTGAGATGCGCTTCGGCGAACTCCGGTTTAAGAACAAGGGCACGGCGATAGTGCGCGATCGCCTCGTCCAGTTCGCCTTTTTCGTTGAACGCGCTGCCTATATTGGCGTGCGCTTCGGCGTAGTCCGGCTTCAGCTCGAGAGCCCGGCGATAGCAGGCGACCGCCTCGTCCGGCCTGCCCTTTGCGTTCAAAACGACGCCGAGATTGTAGTGCACCTCGGCGAAGTCGGGCATGACGGCAAGCGCACGCCGATACTGCGTCTCCGCCTCGTCTAATTTGCCCTGGTTATTGAGTGCATTGCCGAGGTTATTGTGGGCTTCGATGTAGTTCGGCTTGAGAGCCAGCGCGCGCCGATAATACGTCACCGCCTCGTCCCATTTGCCGCGGCCGCCAAACGCGATACCGAGATTGTAATAGGCTTCGGCGTAGTCGGGTTTGAGAGCAAGAGCACGCTGATAGTGCTCGACCGCTTCCTGGAGTTCGCCCCGGCCGTTCAACACGATGCCGAGATTGTTGTGCGCTTCGGCATAGTCCGGACTGAGCTCGAGAGCCCGGCGATAGCAGTCGGCCGCCTCGTCTGGTTTCCCTTGGATATTTAACACGACGCCGAGATTGTGATGCGCCTCGGCGAAATCCGGCTTAAACCCCAGCGCGCTCTGATAGTGCGCCACCGCCTCATCAAGCTTGCCCTGCTCATTGAGCGCATTACCGAGATTGTTGTGGGCCTTGGAGTAGTTCGGCTTAAGATCAATTGCACGCCGATAGTGCGCTACCGCCTCATCCAAATTGCCCTGATCTTTGAGGACGGCGCCGAGATTATTGTGCGCCTGCGCGTAGTTCGGCTGTAACGCAACCGCACGCCGATAGTGCGCCACCGCCTCGTCTAATTTGCCTTGGTCTTTGAGCGCGGCGCCAAGATTGTTGAGCGCCTCGACGAAGTCGGGCTTGAGGACAAGCGCATGCCGATAATGCGCCACCGCCTCGTCCAATTTACCCTGGTCGCTAAGCGCGACGCCGAGATTGTTGTGCGCCGCGACATAGTCCGGCTTGAGCTCGAGAGCCCTGCGATAGCAGCCGAGCGCCTCGTCCAACTTTCCCTGCTCGCCGAGCGCATTGCCAAGATTGTTGTGTGCCTCGGCGAAGCTCGGCTCAAGAACGGTCGCGCGGCGACACGAAGCCACGGCATCATCCAGCTTTCCCTGGGCTTGGAGGACCAAGCTTAGGCTGGCGTGGTATCGAGCGCATCGAGCGTTAATCGTGATCGCTCGACTGATTATGTCAATGGCTAAATCGCTGCGCCCGACCTGGTAGGCAATCAGCCCGAGCAGGTGCAGGCCATCAGCATGGTGGGGATTCACCGCAAGAATCTGTCGGCAGAGCCGTTCGGCTTCGTTCAGGCGCCCCGCCTCATGGTGGCGAAGAGCATCAGCAAACACCGTTTGCACAGATGGCGACGCTCCCTCCGCCACGCTTCTGCCCAGTTTCATTTCCGTGCGGCGCTGTTTGCGGTTCATTTGCTCGCAGACATCTCCTAGGTCGATAGCCAACCGATCAAATCACACCTCCTGATACACGTCGATCTCCAGCGCGCCGGGAAACATCGCACGCCAGGTCTGAAAATAGGTCTGCATCCGCGCGTCGGCGGCAATGCGCTGCCGATTGAGCTCCCAGCCTTCGTCGGCTTCGTATTCAATGATCTGGATGTATTTCGCCGGATCGTCGACGTTTTGCAGTAAGCGCACCTCGGCCTTACCGAACATCTGGTAGAACGGCGCCGCGGCCTTGATCAGGGTGATGAGATGGGTTGAATCCGCCGTCGGCAGCGTGAAGCGCAATTGCAGCACTCGCCGGACCTTTGGTTCCTCGTTGCTCATTGGCTGAATTCCTTATTCCCTCTCCCGCGATCTTATCCGACCATGGCCCTATCCGACCATGGCCTTATGCGACAACACAGGCCACGTTTCGGGTTCATGTGAATTTTTCGCGGAACCGGTGCGCCGGATAGACGCCGAGAATTTTCAGCGACTTCGGCTGCGAGACGAACTCCATTTCCTCCAAAGCAAGTTCGAGCGCGCGCTGTTTCGGGTGACCCTGCACATCGGCGTAAAACTGCGTGGCGGCAAAGCTGCCGCCGACCATGTAACTTTCGAGCTTGGTCATGTTGACGCNNACGCCGTTGGTGGCGAAGCCGCCCAGCGCCTTGTACAAAGCGGCGGGGATGTTGCGCACTTCAAACACGAAGGTCGTGATCACGCGCTTCTCCTTGCGGCTCGCCCATTTCGGCTCGCGCGCCAGAACGACAAAGCGCGTGGTATTGTGCTTGGCGTCGGCGACGTCCTTTTTCAGGATGCGAAGGCGGTAAATCTTTGCCGCGAGCTTGGTCGCCAACGCCGCCCGCGAGACATCTCCCGCTTCGGCGACTTCCCTCGCCGCTCCTGCCGTGTCGGCGGCGACCACCGCCTTGACGCCGAGCGAGCGAATGATGTTGCGGCATTGCCCTAGCGCGTGGACGTGGCTTTCCACCGTCTTGACGGTTTTCAGCGTCGCGCCCTTGGGCGCCATGAGCTGATGCTGCACCGGCAGGAACCACTCCGCCACAATATGCAACCGCGACGCCGGCATCAGATGATGGATATCCGCCACCCGGCCGGCAAGCGAATTGTCGATCGGAATCATGGCAAGCGCGGCGCGGCCGGTGCGGACCGCGGCGAAGGCGTCCTCGAAGGTCGGACAGGGCAGCGGCTCGTAGCCCGGGTAAGCCTCTTTGCAGGCGATATGCGAATTCGCCCCGGCCTCGCCCTGGAATGCGATCCTTCGGCGTGCGGTCTTTCTGCGCTTTGCCATTTTATGGTGTTGTGTTGCGGGTTGTGCGATGGCCGACCCGTCGGCCGACAGCCTTTGGCGACATGCCTCTAACCCTGTCCCGTTAGCATGGCGCGCGCCCTTTCCAAATCCTCGGGCGTATCGACGCCGAGCGGCACGGCGTCGACGATGGCCACGTCGATGCGCATGCCGGCCTCGAGCGCGCGCAACTGTTCGAGCTTTTCACGGCGTTCGAGCGGCGACGGCGGCAGCGCAACGAAACGCTCCAGCGCCGCGCGCCGAAAGGCATAGAGGCCGATGTGATGATAAAGCGGCCCATCGCCATAGGGGGCAGTGGCGCGGGTGAAATAAAGCGCGCGCAGCCGCGATGGCGCGACCGGCGTGCCCACGACCTTGACCACATTGGGATTGCTGCGCTCCTCGGGCAGCGTGATTTCCGCGGCAAGGGTAGCAATATCGACAGCCGGGTCGGCCAAGGGCGCAAGCGACGCCGTGATAACGGCGGGTGTCAGTGTCGGCAGATCGCCCTGCAGGTTGACGATGATTTCGGCGCGGCCATGCGAATCGATTTTGCCGAGCGCCTCGAAGATGCGGTCGGAGCCCGACGCATGATCCGCCCGCGTCAGCACCGCGCGCCCGCCGGCGTTATCCACAATCGCGGCAACTTCAGCCGAGTCGGTGGCAACGACCACCGGGCCGAGCTCGGCCTCCAGCGCGCGGCGCAGAACGTGCACGATCATCGGCACGCCTGCGATCGACGCAAGCGGCTTGCCCGGCAGCCTGGACGCAGCCATGCGGGCGGGAATGAGGATCAGGACATCAGCCATCGGCAAGGGCGCTAGAGCCTGGTTATGATCAGTCAAAATCAGGCTCTAGCATTTTGCTTGTGCATGAACTTTCCGAAAACCGGTGACCACTTTTCGGGATCATGCTCTGGGGTGCTTATACGGGTTGCAAGAGGCGGGGCAAACTGGCTAATTGTGCACTGCCCACCCCACTCCCGCTGCGGAGCCATCCAGCGATGAATTCGTTCGAGCTCAACAAGATTCTCGGCGCCCTGTTGGGCACCTGCCTGGTCCTGGTCGCCATGCATATCGCGTCCGGCGCGATCTTTACCCCGGAGCCGCCGGCAAAGCCCGGTTACGAAATCGCCGTGACCTCGCACGGCTCGCCGGGCGGCGCCGCGGCGCCGGCAGCGCCCGCCGAAACGCCGATCGCGACCCTGTTGGCAAGCGCCTCGGCCGAGCGCGGTGCCGCAGTCGCCAAGCAATGCCAAGCCTGCCATAATTTCCAGGAAGGTGCCGGGGCCAAGGTCGGTCCGGACCTTTACGGGGTCGTCGGCCGTCCGGTGGCGTCCGCGACGGGGTTTAGCTTTTCGGCTGCGCTCAAGGCCAAGGGCGGCACCTGGACCTTCGATGCGCTCAATGCGTGGCTGGCCAAACCCAGCGCCTACGCTCCGGGCACTGCAATGACCTTTGCCGGCCTGTCGAACGAAAAGCAGCGCGCCGACGTCATTGCCTATCTCGATTCGCTCTCCCCCAATCCCGTGCCGCTGCCGACGGCGCAGGGCGCCGCCACGCCGGCCAAGTAATTGGCGGCCAAGTCATTGTCGACCAAGTCATTGTCGACCAAGTCATTGTCGACCAAGTCATAACCGACGTTCGCCCCTGCCGATCGGTTGCTGCCGCGCCGCGTCACGACCTAAAGTGCATTTCGTCGCCGTGCACATCGGCACACTGGCGCTGTCATGGAAAAGCCGGATAATGCCCGGCATCGACCGCTACCATAGACCCGATTGGACCCGATTGGAGATGCCGGTGAACCGCCGATCCCTGCTGACTTCCGCCCTGCTCGCCGTTGCGGCGCGAGGGCTGCCACTGCCGCAATGGACCACTGCCGCACTGGCCGAAGCGGCCGCCGAAGAAAAAAACTGGCGGCACGGCACGTCGCTTTTCGGCGACCTGAAATATCCGCCGGGCTTTAAGCACTTCGACTATGTCAACGCGACCGCGCCGAAGACCGGCACGGCGCGGCAGATCGCGGTCGGCACATTCGACAATTTCAATAGGGTGGTTGCGGGTGTCAAAGGCTCGCTCGCCGCCGGCATCGATCTCATCTACGAGACGCTCGCGGTCGGCTCGCTCGACGAAGTATCGGCCGAATACGGCCTGCTCGCCGAGGCGGTGAGCTATCCGGACGACTACTCGTCGGCGACTTATCGATTGCGCGCCGCGGCCAAATGGCAGGACGGCACGCCGGTCACGCCGGACGACGTGATTTTTTCCTACGAGGCCTTCAAGAAATACAGTCCGCAAGCTTCGGCCTATTACCGCCACGTCGCCAAGGTCGAAAAGACCGGCGATCGCGATATCACCTTCACTTTCGACGGGCCGGGCAACCGCGAACTGCCGCAGATCGTCGGCCAACTGACCGTCCTGCCCAAGGCCTGGTGGCAAGGCACCGACGGCAACGGCAAGCAACGTGACGTCGGCGCAACCACGCTCGAGCCGCCGCTCGGCAGCGGCGCCTACCGCATCAAGGAGTTTTCTCCGGGCCGCAGCATCGTCTACGAACGGGTGAAGGATCATTGGGGCAACGGACTTAACGTCAATATCGGCAGCAATAATTTCGACGAGTTGCACTACGAATATTTCCGCGACACAACGGTCGCATTGGAGGCGTTCAAGGCCGACACCGTCGATTGGCGCACCGAGAATAGCGCCAAGAACTGGGCCACCGCTTACGACTTCCCGGCGGTCAACGACAAGCGCGTCTTGCTCGAGGAATTTCCGATCCGCAGTAGCGGCGTGATGCAAGCCTTTACCTTCAACATCCGCCGCGACAAATTTGCCAATCCGCGGGTGCGACTTGCCTTCAATTACGCGTTCAATTTCGAGGAGATGAACAAGCAGATTTTCTTCGGCCAGTACAAACGCATCGCCAGCTATTTCGAAGGCACCGAGCTCGCCGCCACCGGGCTGCCGAGCGGGCGCGAACTCGAACTGCTCGAAACCGTGCGCGACAAGGTGCCGCCCGAGCTCTTCAAGAAGCCTTACATCAATCCGATCAACGCCACCCCGGAACAGATACGCGACAATCTGCGCGAAGCGGTGCGGCTGTTCCACTTGGCCGGTTACGAGGTGCGCGACCAGCAATTGGTCGATGCCAAGAGCGGCCAGCCCTTCACCGTCGAGTTTTTGGCTGAAGATCCGAATTTCGAGCGCGTCTTCCTGTTCTACAAACCCTCGCTCGACCGTCTCGGCATCACGACGAGTGTGCGCACCGTCGACGAGACGCAATTCGTCAATCGGCTGCGGTCTTGGGATTTCGACATCATTACCTATGGGTGGGGCGAAACGCTGTCACCCGGCAACGAGCAGCGCGGGTATTGGGGCTCGCAAGCCGCCGATGAGCCCGGATCCGACAATGTCATCGGTATCAAGAATCCGGCCGTCGACGCCATGATCGAGCATATCGTCTTTGCCAAGAACCGCGCCGAGCTGGAAGCGGCGACGCGTGCGCTCGACCGTATCTTACTGTGGAACTTTTACGTCGTGCCGCAATGGAGTTACCCCTATGTGCGCACCGCACGCTGGGACCGTTTCGGTCATCCCGACCCGATGCCGAAATACGGCCGGGCGGCGTTCCCGACCGTGTGGTGGTGGGACGCCGAAAAAGCCGCAAAGACGGGATAACCGCCCGGATTGATGGCTCCTCTTTCGCGCCGAAGCGTGCTGTCGCTCCCTGCCGCCGTTGCGGCTGTGGCGCTGCACGCCCGTATCCGCCCGGCCCGCGCCGACATAGCGATCGAAGCGCACGGCCTTTCGTCCTTCGGCGATCTGTCCTATCCGCCCGACTTTGCGCATTTCCGCTACGTCAACCCGGCCGCACCGAAGGGCGGCACGTTTTCGCAGATCGGGCCGGATCAGGTCTACAATCAGAATTTCCTCACCTTCAACTCGCTCAACAGCTTCATTCTCAAAGGCGACGCGGCGCAGGGCATGGAGTTGACCTTCGCCAGTCTGATGGTGCGTTGCGGCGATGAGCCGGACGCCATGTATGGGCTCGCCGCAGCCAAAGTGCGCCGCTCGGCCGACGGCCTTGTTTATCAATTCCTGATCCGGCCCGAGGCCAAATTCCACGACGGCTCGGCGCTCACTGCGCAGGATGTCGCCTTCTCGCTCAATACGCTAAAAGCCAAGGGCCACCCGATCATCAGCCAGTCGCTGCGCGACTTCACCGGCGCCGCGGCGGAGGATGACGCCACAGTTACGGTCAGCTTCGCGCCGAAACGCGCGCGCGACGTGCCGCTGTTCACAGCCGGCCTGCCGATCTTTTCGCGCGCTTATTACGCGACACGTCCGTTCGACCAATCCACCCTCGATGTGCCGCTCGGCTCGGGCCCCTATCAGGTCGGCCGCTTCGAGCCGGGCCGCTATATCGAATATGCCCGCGTCAAGGATTGGTGGGGCGCCGCGCTACCGGTCGGGCGCGGGCTGAACAATTTCGACGTCGTGCGTTTTGAATATTACCGCGATCGCGACGTCGGCTTTGAGGGCTTTTCGGCAGGCAGCTATTTGTTCCGCGAGGAGTTCACCTCGCGGTTTTGGGCGACGCGCTACGATTTTCCCGCCATGAAGGACGGCCGCGTCAAGCGCGACGAGATTCCCGACGCGACGCCGTCGGGCGCGCAAGGCTGGTTCATCAATACGAGGCGGCAGAAATTTGCCGACCGGCGGCTGCGCGAGGCGCTCAACGATGCGTTCGATTTCGAATGGACCAACAAGACCATCATGTACGGATCCTATCTGCGCACCGTCTCGGTGTTCCAGAATTCCGAAATGATGGCGCAAGGCCTGCCCAGCGTCGACGAGGTGGCGTTGCTCGAGCCGTTCCGCGGCCGCGTACCCGACGAGGTGTTCGGCGCGCCCTATTCGCCCCCGGTGTCGGACGGTTCCGGCCAGGATCGCGCGCTGCTGCGCAAGGCGGCGCAACTCCTGGCGGACGCCGGCTGCGTCATCAAGGAGGGTAAGCGCGTGTTGCCGGACGGCGCACCGCTGACCATCGAGTTCTTGATCGACGAGCCGTCGTTCGAGCCGCACCACATGCCCTTCATCAGAAATCTCGGCGCTCTGGGCATCGACGCCACGCTGCGCATCGTCGATCCGGTGCAATACCGTTCCCGGCGCGACGGCTTCGATTTCGACATCACCATCGACCGATTCAACTTCTCGTCGACGCCGGGCGACTCATTGCGCTCGTTCTTCTCGGCGCAGGCCGCGGCCTTGAAAGGCTCGAACAACCTCTCCGGCATGGCGGATCCGGTGATCGATGCGCTGATCGACGCCATCATCGCGGCCGACTCACGCCCGGCTCTGGTGACCGCCTGCCGGGCGCTTGATCGGGTGATCCGCGCCGGCCGCTACTGGATTCCGAACTGGTATAAGGCCTCGCACTGGATCGCCTATTGGGACGTTTTCGCCCGGCCGGCCGCCCAACCGCGCTATTTCCGGGGCATTCCGGACACTTGGTGGTATGCCCCGGACAAAGCAGCGAAAATCCCGCGGGCAGGCTAAGATGACGCGTGGTATAGGGACGCTGTCGCGGTGCGGCGTCGTGTTGCCGTCATCCGGCGGTGCGAGCAAACTAGGCGCCGCTGGGTAAACCGTCGAAATCGGGGTAGTACCGGACGCAATGGCAGCCTACATCCTTCGTCGCATATTGTTCATGATCCCGACCGTCTTCGGCATCATGCTGGTCTCGTTCGTGGTCGTCCAATTCGCGCCGGGGGGGCCGGTGGAGCGCGTCATCGCGCAGCTCTCCGGCACCGATACCGGGGCGACCTCACGCATATCCGGCTCCGCCAGCGGCGACTTCGGCGCCCGCGGCGCGATGCCGAGCGGCGGCCAATCCGACGTCGCGTCCAAATATCGCGGCGCCCAGGGGCTCGATCCCGAATTCATCAAAAGCCTGGAAAAGCAATTCGGCTTCGACAAGCCGGCCTATGAACGCTTCGCCATCATGATGTGGCACTATCTGCGTTTCGATTTCGGCAACAGCTATTTCCGCGACGTCAGCGTGCTGCAGCTGATCAAGGAGAAGCTGCCGGTCTCGATCTCGCTCGGCGTCTGGATGACGCTTTTGAGCTATCTGATCTCGATACCGCTCGGCATCCGCAAGGCGGTGCGCGACGGTTCGCAGTTCGACACCTGGACCTCCGGCATCATCATCGTCGGCTACGCCATTCCCGGCTTCCTGTTCGCCATCCTGCTCATCATTCTGTTTGCCGGCGGCTCGTTCTTCCAGATCTTTCCGCTGCGCGGATTGACGTCGGACGGCTGGGCGCAATTTGCCTGGTGGCACAAGATTCTCGATTATTTCTGGCATCTGACGCTGCCGATCATCTCGATGGGGCTGGCGGCTTTCGCCACCATGACGCTGCTCACCAAGAATTCGTTCCTGGAAGAATTGCGCAAGCAATACGTGCTCACCGCGCGCGCCAAAGGCTGCACCGAGCGGCAGGTGCTGTACGGCCATATTTTCCGCAATGCCATGCTCTTGGTGATCGCCGGTTTTCCGGCGGCCTTCGTGTCCGCCTTCTTCGCCGGCGCGCTGTTGATCGAGACCATCTTCTCGCTCGACGGGCTCGGCCTGTTGAGCTTCGAGAGCGTGCTCAACCGCGATTATCCGGTGGTGTTCGCCAATCTGTATATTTTCGCGCTGGTCGGCCTTGTCGTCAATCTGATCTCCGATCTCACTTATACTTGGATCGATCCGCGCATCGATTTCGAGACGCGGGAGGTGTGAGGTGGACGATAGCACCCGCGCCGAAGAACGCTTCAAAACCCCCGACGTCACCACGGGCGCCGGGCCGGATCTCGAGCCGGCCGGTCCGCTCGGGCTTGCCTTGCTACCGATCAATTTTGAATTTTCGCCGATCAACGTCCGGCGCTGGCAGAACTTCAAGGCCAATCGGCGTGGCCACTGGTCGCTGTGGCTGTTCATGGCGCTGTTCATCGTTTCCCTGCTGGCCGAGTTCATCGCCAACGACAAGCCGCTGTTCATCCACTATGACGGCAAGAACTTCTTTCCGGTCTTCATCACCTACCCCGACACCGACTTCGGCGACGTGCTCGGCACCGCCGCCGATTACCGCGATCCTTATCTGCAGAAATTTCTCGATGAGCATAACGCCATCGAAATCTGGGCGCCGATCCGTTTCTCCTACAACACCATTAGCGATCGGCCACCTTCGGCATTTCCGTCCAAGCCGACCTGGATGTTAAACGAGTCCGATTGCGACTTCGCCGCCAAGAACGGCTACTCCAAATGCGGCTCACTCGAAATGAACTGGCTCGGCACCGACGACCAGGGCCGCGACGTGCTGGCGCGGCTGATCTACGGCTTCCGCATTTCGGTGCTGTTCGGACTGGTGCTGACCATCGTGTCGTCGGTCATCGGCATCGCCGCCGGCGCCGTGCAGGGCTATTTTGGCGGCTGGACCGATCTCCTGTTCCAGCGTTTCATCGAAATCTGGACCTCGGTGCCTGAGCTTTATCTGCTCCTGATCATTTCCTCGGTGCTGGTGCCGGGCTTCTTCGTGCTCCTGGGGATTCTGCTGCTGTTCTCCTGGGTGCGCCTCGTCGGCCTGGTGCGCGCCGAATTCCTGCGCGGACGCAATTTCGAATATATCCAGGCGGCCCGCGCCCTCGGCGTCTCCAACAAGGTCATCATGTACCGGCATCTGTTGCCCAACGCCATGGTGGCGACGATGACGTTTCTGCCTTTCATCATGTCGTCGTCGGTGATGACGCTCACCGCGCTCGACTTCCTCGGCTTCGGCCTGCCGC
>PLTE01000263.1 GCA_003164375.1 Hyphomicrobiales bacterium
AATTCGGCAAGACCAAAGTGAGGATCGAAAGCGCGCCGAGCACGCTGAGATAAACGCCGGCGCCAGAGACCTGGAACTCCTGCTCGTAATGGCGCAAGCCGCCCACCAGCACGCATAGACCCACCAGTCCGTTACAAACGATCATGATGACGGCAAAGACGGTATCGCGCGCCAGCGTCGGCGAACTATCGGGCCGCAGCACGATCGACTCGATCAGCGCCACCTCGATGACGGTGACGGCTAAGGTCAGCACCAAGGTGCCGTAAGGCTCTCCCAGACGATGCGCGATGACGTCGGCAAGATGCACGGCGGCAAAGATGGCGCCGAGCATGATGACGAGCATCGCCGCCGACAGCGCCATTGCCCCAGGCGACGTCGGCAGCGCACCATCGAAGCCTAAGAGCGGCGCCAAAAAGACGAAGCCGATCGCCAGGACTGGAAAAGCGACTGTCGTTATCGGTGTTTCGGCTGACGCGGCCATGGCTGAACAATTATGGCTAAATAATTCTTGGCTGAGAAGCTCTTGAACGGATCATTCTGCGGTCGACGGTTGGGCCGAATTGCAATGTCATTTTATGCTTTCGCTGTACAGCCCTTGTGTTAGGCAGGATCGGTACGCGCGCTCACAACAAGCTGCCAGATCAACCGGAGGAAACGACCCATGGCCATTCATCGCTTTCTCAATCCTTCGACCATGCCGGCGACGCGCGGCTACACCCATGTGGTGGAGACGGCCGGACCAAGCCGAACCATCTATCTGTCCGGGCAGCTCGGCATGACAGTGGACGGAAAATTCGCGGGCGCTCCCGGCGACTTCCGCGCTCAGGCCGTACAGTGTTTCGAGAATCTCAAGGCGGCACTTGCCGCGGTCGGCGCCGGTTTCGAGCACGTGGTGAAGATCACCAATTATTTCGTCGACATGGCGCATCTGCCCGTCTTTTTCGAAGTGCGCGACCGCTATGTCGACACCAAGGCGCCGCCGGCCTCGACCGCGGTGCAGATCGTCAAGCTGGCGCGCGACGGTGCGCTGTTCGAGATCGACGCCATCGCAGTGGTGCCGGAGCGTTAAGCGGGGCCGGCGGTCCGGGTTCCCGCTTTTCCCGTCAGAGGCAGTGTCCGATATCGTACATTTAGCTCGACTTTCCCGCGATAGGGGCGCAAACTAACGTGGTATTGGGTTTGCGCCCCGGTCGCATAGGTCGACGGGTATGACCGTGACGACCTCGTATCAATGGACACATCGGTGGCATCATGAGATCCACGACATCCGCGATACCCCTGCCCGCCATGGTCAGGAAACGATCAGTTGTCGTTCAAGACCACAAGACCAGCGTCAGCCTTGAAAGCCCGTTCTGGGAAAGCCTCAAAGAAATCGCGTCATTGCGACAAACCACGGTCGCCGACCTGGTGAACGGCATTGAAAACAAGCGCCAGGACACCGAGCAGGTCACCAATCTGTCGTCGGCCATTCGCTTGTTCGTTCTCGATCATTACCGCAGCCATTAGGCCATAGCGCTCGGCTTCTACTCGACGCGGCGCATTGTTCGTGCAGGCGCGACGTCTGACATTTCACAGAATTCACGCGCGGAAGCCGCCAATTAATGCCCCCGGTTCCTTGACCGGTCCCCTCAACATCGTTTCAATTTGTGACGCGCCGCTGCTCCGTTCCGTCAGAACAAATCAAGCGGGCAGGATATTTCGTCTTAAATGCCTGATTGCCGCGTCCGGCCTTACTCTGACTGCCGCGACCGTGAACGCAAATATTCAGGTGCTCGATCATGACTTATTCGCACCGGCGAGCTCGCGTTGCTTTCTTGCAGGGCGTCGCGAGCTGGCCATGAGTACGAACATTTCGGCTGGCTCATATGCCCGTGGCAAGCATGTTTATTGCCCTTCCAGTAGCCCGCACAAATGGTGCGACTTGCCCTCCGCAAATANNCCATGATTGCCATTGCGGCGCCCCATGACGTCGCGCATGACAATTGTCGTCGCCAGGGACAGCAGCTAGGATGGATGATCGCTTTTTATAGCGCCGACCAACAAGCAGCGAGAAATTGCACGATGAACAATCTAAAAGACTACCTGCCTCCAGTTGGACGCCTCTTGATGTCCAGCCTGTTTATTTGGGGAGGCATCGGCAAATTGACGAATGTAAGCGGCACGATCCTGGGATTTGGCGGTCATTACCATCTGCCGCTGCCTGAAGTGGCGACCGGGATCGCCATCGCCGTCGAGCTCCTCGGCGGGCTCGCTATCTTGGTGGGATTTAAAGCCCGGTGGGCCGCGGCAGTGCTCGCGATATGGTGCCTCATTACGGGCTTTGCCTTCCATCTGCCGGTCGGCGACGTGCCCAATATGATCAACTTTTACAAGAACCTGGTGATGGCAGGCGGCTTTTTGTATGTGGTCGCCTACGGTCCCGGCGGCTTGAGCATCGACGGCAAGGCTGGGTAAAGCGCGTTAGCCCGCTCAGTCGTCGTCCCAGTGGGCTTCAATTTCGCGAACGCCGCTGGCGGCGAAGGCTGCCTCAAGATCGTGGAGGTCAAAGAGGCTCGCACCGCCTTCTATCGCCACCGCCGCTTGCGCTTCGTGACGCATCCGGAGTTCGGCCTTCTCGATGGCGGCAGCCAAATCGTGCCGGCGGATGACGAGCACTCCATCGCCGTCGGCGCAGATCAGATCGCCGGGATGCACCAGCGCGCCGTCGCATCGCAGCGGCGCATTGACCGTCCCCGATCGGCGTTTTTCCGGGTGCGCCGGAGCGATCGCGGTCGACCAGACCGGATAGTGCCGTTGGGCGAGCGCGTCGGCGTCGCGAATGCAGCCGTCGACGATGACGCCCGCGAGATTTTTGCGCTCGGCATAAACCGCGGCCAGGTAGCCCCATTGCGCCGCCGATGGCTCGCCCCCCGAGACCACCAGGACATCGCCCCTCGTGGCCAGTTGCAAGGCCTTATGCATCATGAGGTTGTCGCTTGCCGCGCATTGCGCCGTCACGGCCGGCCCCGCGATCCGGCTTGCCAGCACGAGCGGCCGCATGCGCGGAGACATCATCGCTGCGTCTCGCACGTCTGCCGGCAGCGCTTCGTAAAGATCGGAGACGGTCAGACGCGCCGCGCGCGCGACGAGCGCGGGATCGGGCCGCCGTACCAGACGATAAACGACATTTTCGTGCGGCTTAGTCGACATGCTGCCTGCCAAACTCTCGGGCGACCGCGCGGCTGAAAAACCTCGCGCAGCGCGGTTCAGTTCAACTTGACGTTCGCCGCCTTGACCACTTTTGCCCATTTCGCCACGTCAGTCGTCAGTATCGTCAGGAACTGCTCGGGCGACGTAACAAACGGTTCGGCGCCTTGGCCGGCGAGAAATTCGGTCATCTCTTTGCTGCGCAAGATCTCGCCCACGTCGCCATTTATTTTATGCACGACGGCCATATCGGTTCCGGCGGGAGCCAGAATGCCCCACCACGGATTGACGTCAAAGCCCGGCAAGCCTGACTCGGCGATCGTCGCGACATCCGGCGCAACGGCGGCGCGCTCGGCGCTGCTGACCGCGAGCGCCCGCACCTGCCCGCCACGGATGATACCGAGCACCGACGGTGCGCTGCTAAAGGCAGTGTCGACATGACCGGCGATCACGCCGGCGATCGCCGGCGCCACGCCGCCGTACGGGACATGAAGGATTTTGATCCCGGTCTCGGTCTTTAGCATTTCGCCGAGCAGATGGTTCACCGAGCCGATCCCGGATGATGCAAAAGTGTACACATCCGGCCTTTGCCGCGCCAATTCGATAAACCCGCGCAAATCCTTGGCGGCCAAGTTTGGATTGGCAATCAGAAAAAATGGCGTCCGCGCGAGCGTCGCAACCGGTTGAAAATCCTTGATCGAATCAAACGGCAGGTCCGGATAAAGGCTCGGGTTGACGGCCTGTGATCCGGCATAAGTCACCAACAGCGTGTAGCCATCCGCGGGCGATTTGGCGACGACTTCGGTGCCGACCACTCCGGCAGCACCGGCCCGGTTTTCAACGACGACCGGCTCGCCCCATCGCTCGCTCAACAACTGGCCGATTTTGCGCGCAAATACGTCGGTCGCGCCGCCAGGCGCCTGCGGAACCAAGAGCTTCACAACGCGCGTGGGATATTGTTGCGCAGACGCGGCAGACGCGAGAACGCCGCAGCACGCTAGAAACGCGGCGAGCCGCGTCAAACTCGCAAGCACTTTCATCCAGCCTCTCCCGACCCGGCGGGTCCGCTCACCAAGTGTTACTTCGCCGGATGCAGGATGAGTTTCTGGACGCGCCAGTTTAACAGTTCGCCGACGTAAAGCTCGTTTTCGGACGGACAGGCGATTTCGTGAATCCAGCCGAACTGCTTGAGCTGCTTGCCGGCTTCGCCCAGCACGCCGAGGATTTTGCCGTCGAGGGTCATCTTGTAGATGCGTCCCGGATAGGCGTCGGATGTGTACAACACCTGATGCGGGCCGGGCGTGATGCAAACGGTCCACGGCGCGCCGGGCGACATGGTTCCGACCGACGCCGGGTCGGGCTTATTGCCGATCGCGGGCTGCGCGTTCGGATCGAACGGAACGTCGATGGTGATGACCCGCAAGAGCTTGCCGTCGTCGTCGAATACCTGAATGCGGCGGTTGCCGCGGTCGGCGACATAGATGTTGCCCTGCGCGTCGGCGGCAATGCTGTGCGGCGTGTTGAACTGGCCCGGCTCCTTGCCGCGATCGCCCCACGATTTGATCCATTTGCCGTTCTTGTCGACCTTGGCGACCCGCGAATTGATGTAGCCGTCGCTGATGTAAGTATTGCCGGCTGGATCCCAGGTGATGTCGGTCACCTGGCGAAAGCGCCCGGGCTCCGCCGGCAACGGCGGATTGGGATGCTTTAACGGACCGGTGTCTTCGTCGGAGGCTTCCTGTTTGCGGCCGAACACCATGAGGACGCGACCATCGGGGTTGAATTTGATGATCATGTCCGAGCCCTTGTCGGTCACCCAGATATTGTCCTCGGCATCGACGCGCACGGCGTGGGCGAACGACCAGGCGTAAAGATTGTGACCGATCTCGCGGATGAAGCGGCCGTCGGCGCCGAACTCCAGCAATTGCGCGGCCGCCGCCGCGTAAGCGGGACCCGTGGTATTGCCGCGCTGCAGCACGAAGACGTGGCCCTTGGAATTGACCGCGACGCCAGACACTTCGCCGAGATACATGTCGCGCGGCAGCTTCAGCGGATCGGGCACCGAGTCGAAGGGAATTGTCGGGACCGCACTGGGCGCAAGGGTTTGCGCGAAAGCCTGCTGGCTTAAGAGCAACATGAGCCCAGCGAACCAATACTTCATGACAGCCTCCCTCGACGCTTGCGATTCTGCGAACAGCTTGCATCGAGCTTATTGGATTTTATCGACCGGCGCGAGCCTTGCCGGCGCGACGCGCCGCAATACGGCCATTCAATAATAGGCTTTGCCTTGATGCTTACGCCTTTGCATGATGCGGCGCGACCGCGCACGAAAAATCGCGGCACTGGGAGGAATCAACCGTGGCGACTGATCGCTGCATTCGCAGATTTTCGCTCGTGACCATTGCGCGGCTTCTGTCTGTGGTCGCCATGCTGGGCGCGGCACCGCATGCCCGGGCGCAGGATTATCCGAGCCGTGTCATCACCTTGGTCGCGCCATTTCCGCCGGGCGGACCGTCCGATACGACGGCGCGGCTGCTTGTCAGCCCGATGTCGAAAGCGCTCGGTCAGCAGGTGATCGTCGAAAACACCACCGGCGCCGGTGGCATCATCGGCTCGAACCGTGTCGCGAAGGCAGCAGCCGACGGCTATACGCTGATCATCTCCGGCTCGGGCACCCATGCCGCTATCGAGTACCTCAACAAGGCTGCGCCCTATCGTCCGAGCGATTTCGAGCAAATCGGCTTGATCAACACCTCGCCGGTCGTTGTCGTGGCGCGAAGCGGCGTGCCGGCCGACACGCTGAAGGACTTCGTCGCCTACCTGAAAGCCAATGAAAAGAAACTCACGGAGGCCGACGCCGGCACCGGCTCGATTTCGAATTTGGCCTGCTCGGTGTTTCACGCGCTTGCCGACGTCCACCCGACGGTGGCGTCGTATCGGGGCACGCCGGAGGCGACGATGGACCTGGTGCGAGGCAATGTAGACTTCGGCTGCAATCAGATTGTCAACATCGTGCCGCACATCAAAAGCGGCGCGCTCAAGGCTTATGCGGTGACCAGCGACAAGCGCTCGCCGATGCTGCCGGACGTTCCGACGACGGCCGAAGCGGGGATGCCGGCGTTCAATCTGACGGTCTGGTTCGGCCTCTCGGCGCCGAAGGGGACCCCGCGCCCGATCGTCGAGCAGCTCAACAAGGCGCTCGGCGCGGCGCTCGACGATCCCACCGTGGTCGCGCGCTTCGCCGAGCTCGGCTACACCGTGGTGCCGCCGGAACGGCGAAGTTCCGCGTATTTCGACAGGTTTTATCAGGATGAAATCGCGCTCTGGGCAAAAGTGCTCGGCGACGCGAAGCTGACGCCGAAATAGAGGATGACAATGACTCTCGATTGGATGCCCCAACGCGACGTGCAGATCATTGCCGGAACGCCGCCCGGCGGCGGTCTCGACCGTGTCGCGCGGGCGCTCAAGCCTGCCATGGAAAGGACCGGCCGCATCGCCGTCCCGTTGGAGATCGTCAATATTCCCGGCGGCGGCGCGCGCCGCGCTTGGACCGAATATATCGACAAACACTCCGGCGACGGCCACGTCATCGGCATCAGCTCGCCGAACCTCACCACCGATTATCTGGTCGGGGCCGCAAGCTTCGAGCACTCGAAATATGTGCCGATCGCGACGCTTGTAACCGAGTACATCGCGTTTGCCGTCAAATCGGATTCGCCGCTGCGGACGGGCGGCGATCTACTCGATCTGTTGGGTCGGAACGCAGCGGCGGTGAAGGTCGCGCTGTCGACGGCGCTCGGCAATCCCAACCATATTGCTTTGGCAAAATTGACGCGGCAGTCGGGCGGCGACGTCAATGCTCCCACCATCCGGGTGTTCGATTCGGCGCTCGCCGCGGTCGCTGACGTCGTCGCCGGGCTTTCGGACGTCTGCGCGGTCACCGCCGCAAGCGTGCTCGCGGAGCTCGCCGCCGGTCGCATCCGGCTCCTCGGTATTACCGCCCCCGAGCGCCTGTCGGGCGCCTTCGCGGCGGTGCCGACGTGGAACGAACAATCGGCCGATTGCGTCGTCGGCGCCTGGCGCGGCGTCACCGGTCCGACCGGATTGAGCTTGGCGCAAGTCGCCTTTTGGCAGAGCGTGCTCAACGCCGCGACCGAGCAGCCGATCTGGCGCGAAGAACTGTCGCGCTTGAGCTGGTCGCCGATGTATCGCGACGGCGCAGCGTTGCGCGCTTATCTTGACGCCGAACGGGCGGAATTTGTCGCCGTGCTGGGGGAGCTCGGCCTGCTGAAGGCGTAGATTGCGGGCGGGCAGAGGCAAGAGCGAGACGGCATGGAGCGGCTTTCGGGCAAGATCGTTTTGGTGACTGGAGCCGCCGGCGCGATCGGTTCCGCGATCGCGGACGCGGTAACCGAACAGGGCGGCGTCGCGATCACCAGCGATCTTGCCGATCGCGGGCGGCTCACCCACACCCTCGACGTCACCTCCGAAACCGACTGGTTGCGGGTGATCGCCGCCATCGAAGCCAGCGCCGGGCGGCTCGACGGTCTGGTCAATGCCGCTGGTGTCGTCGCCATAGGCAACGTCGAGGACACCGACTTTGCCACCTGGCGTCGCGTCATGGCGATCAATCTCGACGGGACATTTCTCGGCTGCAAATACGCCATGCCGCTGTTGCGCCGAACCGGCGGTTCGATCGTCAATATCTCGTCGGTGTCAGGGCTGGTCGGCGGACACAATCTCGCGGCCTATAACGCCTCCAAAGGCGGTGTGCGGCTCTTGACCAAATCGGTCGCGCTCCACGGCGCGCGGCTTAAACCCCCGGTGCGCTGCAATTCCGTACACCCGGCCTTCATCGAAGGTCCGCTGGTCGAGGGAATGATCGCGCAATTGCGCGATCCGGCGAGCGCCCGCGAACGCATGGCGGCGATGGTTCCGCTCGCCCGTTTCGGCACGCCCGCCGAGGTGGCGGCGCTGTGCGTCTATTTGCTCGCCGACGAATCCGCCTTTGTCACCGGCGCCGAGCTCGCGCTCGATGGCGGGCTGACCGCGCAGTGAAGCGGTGCGCACCAGCAGCGGCAGTCGCTTCGAAGCGTGAGCTTTAGGAAAAGCGCAGACCCGACAGTATCCCGACGTGAACCGGTTGCCCGACGAACATCGAAAACACCACGAGGATGGCCACCAGTACGATCAGGTATTTGACGACCATGCGCATATTCTCAGGCATCGTCGTCAGCAGATCGACGACGTACCACAGAATGATCGTTGCGATGGCAATCTCGGCGGCCGAAGCGATGAGCGGAATGAAGTTCATGGGCGTTTCTCCCTCAGAGGGTTGAGTTGCCGCGGACCTGAATTTATCGCGATTGATCGGATATCCTAATGCGCCGCGTTCCAATTGTCAGCCGCCGGACATTCGGCAACATTCATCGGACCTGTGAAGTCGTCCCGGATTTTGGCGGCACCGCGAAACTGAGTTGGGGTCATGCGCGTCGCACCTAAGGCGTGCTACGCATTGCAGCGGCTATTTAAACGACACGAGTCTCCGATCGCTGCTCATGACACAAAAAACCGTCAATCGCCTGACGCTTGCGGTCGCTCTTGCGATGTTTTTCGTGGCGATTTTCGTGCTCTACCGCGAGCTCGAGAACACGCGCCTGATCGACGTGGTCGATAGCCTCGAAGCGTTGTCCAGGACCCGTATCATCGTTGCGCTGGGGCTCACCGCAGCAAGTTACCTGTTGTTGACCGCCTATGATTTTCTGGCGTTGAACTATGTGGGCCACAAATTGCGCTTGCGGCAGACTGTGTTCGCTTCCTTCATTGCATTCGCCTTCAGCAATAATCTCGGATTCGCTCTGATGTCCGGCAGCTCGGTGCGCTACTGGATCTATACGGGGTTTGGCCTCAGCCCCGTCGAAATCTGGGAAATCGTCGCGTTCTGTCCCCTCACTTATGGGCTCGGTGTCGCGACCGTCGGCGGACTGATGTTTTTATTCGATCCCGCGGGCGTGGCGTCGATCGTGAACCTGCCACAACCACTGCTGCGGGCCGCGGCCATTGCGATGCTTGCGATGGTCGCCGCTTACCTGACCGTCATCGTCGCCCGGCGCGGACCGATCGCGCTTTGGCGCTATCAGATGCGACTGCCGTCTCTCGGCTGCGGCCTGATGCAAATTTCCGTAGCGTCCTTGGATCAGGCGCTCGCAGCGGGCGTCGTCTACGTGCTGCTGCCGCCGGATAGCCAGATCAGCTTTCACGTATTTCTCGGCGTTTATGTTATTGCCGCGCCGATTTCCCTGTTGAGCCTGGTACCGGGCGGACTGGGAGTCTTCGAAACGATGGTCGTCGCCTTGCTGGTCGGCACGTCGAAAGCGGCCCTGCTCGGCTCGCTGATCGCCTATCGCCTGATCTATTTTGTATTGCCGTTTGCGCTGGCGATCCTTCTCGTCGCGATTCACGAGATAAGGCGCTCGTCACGCAAGTCGGGCTGGCCTGGGCGACTGCTCGGCGCCCTGACTCGGAACTCCAAACGCGACCCCGACCATGATCCCCGGTGAATGATCCGCGATGCCCATGCAAAGCGGTCATTGATCAGCCGTCGGTCAGCGAGCTCGATTTAGAAGCCTAATGCGCCGCGTCCCAATTGTCGGCGGCATGCGCTTCGACCTGCAGCGGCACCGAGAGCGACAGCGCCGGCATCGGCGCATCGACCATGACTTTGGTGACCACCGGCAGCGTTTTCGCGACTTCGGCTTCGGGCACTTCGAACACCAGTTCG
>PLTE01000076.1:0-8856 GCA_003164375.1 Hyphomicrobiales bacterium
CGTAGTCGGTGCCTTCCAGCACCCACCGCTTCACCGAGCCGCCGTCGGCGCTCATCAGGTAATCGACCGCCGGGATCGCCTGCTGATTCGGCGCCGCGCCGGTGTAGAACACGTTACGCTCGCCCTCTTCGCCCTCGAATTGAACGGGATAGAACAGAATGCTGTCGAGCTCTTTGAACACCGGCAGCACGGATTTGCGCGACACCGACGTCCAGCAGCCGAACACGACGGAGACCTTGTCCTTGCTGATCAGCTCGCGGGCCTTTTCCGCGAACAACGGCCAGTTCGACGCGGGATCGACGACCACCGCTTCTAGCTTCTTGCCGAGCAGACCACCTTTCTTGTTCTGCTCATCGATGAGCATGAGCATAACGTCTTTCAGCGTCGTCTCGCTGATCGCCATGGTGCCGGAAAGCGAATGCAAAATACCGACTTTGATGGTGTCGTCGGCGGCCTTGGCGGGTAGCGCCGCCGTGAGGCCAAAGGCAAGTCCTGCCGCGGCGGCAAGCCAACGGCGCGCCTTTGGCGGCATTGAATTTGTCCAGGAGCTGAACATGAATGACCCTCGCTTTGATTGGACAGGCGCCCGGGATCGTGGCCTGCCGACGAGGACTATCGCAAAGCATGTGCCAATATTGCGACAAGCCAAGTGTTTGATATAAATAAATAATATTCACGCTCGAAATCGAGAGCGACTTTCAGCGGCGGACGGAGCCTACTTTTTGAGCATATGCGAAATGCAATTGCAGCATGGCTCAGCGCCCCCTGTTACCTTCCGAAACGGGCGGATTACGGGACTGAGCACGATCATTTGGTGCCGTAGGAACGGTCGCCGGCGTCGCCGAGGCCCGGTACGATATAGGCGTGGTCATTGAGCTCATCGTCGATGGCCGCGGTCCAGATTGTGACGTCGGGATGGGCGCTACGCAGTTGATCGACGCCCTGTCGCGCGCAAATGAGACACACGAAGCGGATCTGCTTCGCACCGCTTTCTTTGAGTCTCTCGACCGCCGCGACGGCGGTGTTTCCGGTCGCCAAGATGGGCTCGACTACAATGACGAGCCGATCGCCGAGGTCGGTCGGCGCCTTGAAGTAGTATTCGACGGCGGTGAAAGTCTGCGGGTCCCGATAGAGGCCAATGTGAGCCACTCGCGCGGCAGGCACGAGCTCCAGCATGCCTCCGACAAAAGTGAGGCCGGAGCGCAGGATCGGAGCGAACACCAATTTTTTGCCGGCGATGCGCTTCGATGTCATTTTCGCCAGCGGCGTTTCTATTTCGACATCGGTCAGCGGCAGATCGCGCGTGACCTCGTAGCATAACAGCATACCGATTTCATTGACGAGTTCACGAAACGATTTGGTCGATTGGTTTTTGTCGCGGACCAGCGTGAGTTTGTGCTGGACCAACGGGTGATCGACGACGGTGACGCCTTCCATGGCTCTTCCTCCTCGGGGCGAATTGCCGCTTTAGAATATCAGTTCAAAACACTGTACCGTCACTGATGACTTTGAGCGGTGGCGCACCGTCGGCACGTCGCGCAAACGCAATGGCACGGCCGGCCGCCCAGCTGCCGCCTTCGAGAATTTTCGCAAGCGGCATCGCCGCGGCATCTTTGTTCAGTTTGGCGCGCGCTGCCAGCGCCAGCCGGTCGAGCAGCGCCACGGTCAGTGCCCGCCATTCGACGACAAGCTCGGACGAAACGTCGTGGGCCCGGGCCGCGTCCTTCGGCTCGCGGAGCGCCAGCACTCCGGTATCGACGAACAGGCCGCCGTTGCGATATTCGGCGAGCCCGGTCAGCCCATCGATGTCGGTGACAGTAAACCCTGATTGCTGCAGCGGCTCGATCAGCGAATAGGCAAGCCATTGCGACAGCTTGTGCAGCGGAACGAGGCCGTTGGTCGCATCCGGCGCGACAACCGCCGGATGGCGCCAGCAATCGCCAAGCGGCACGCCGCCGAGCGTGAGCCGCGACGGCCAGATCGGACCGAACTGCAGCAGCAGTTCGGACAAGATTGTCGGCGCCGAGATCGCGCCGCCGTTCGCCTTGCTAACGAGATGATCAAAGAAGCCGCCGGGCCGCGGCGTGTCGTTGAGCGCAAATATTTCCGGGCGCGACGCCACAAGTTGCCCGACGGCGCGCAGCAGCGCCGCGCGGCCTTCCAGCCCGACGAGGGGATTGTCGCCGGTGACCTGAAAGCCCCAGCACAATGTCTCAGTGTCGAGTTTGGCCAACACCGCCGCGTCGGCGCGCAGCTGATCCTGCGCATCCGCGGAGAAAGCACCCTGCGCGAACATGTTCAAGCTTGCCAATGCAAGTCCCTCGGAGCGGCCAACCATCTGATCCGTCACGGGGTCGCGATAGCACCACTCCGGACCGGCTCCGGCGTCGAGTAATACGCTGATGATGGCAAGGTCGAAGGCTAAGCGGGCCCGCCCCAATCGATCGGAAGAGGCAGCCGCGAGTGCCGCAAAGCGATCGAGCCCGTTCAGCACAAAATGCCGCCAGCGCGAATGAAACGGAACCTGGAGCGTCGGATAATTCTTCCGCATCGTTGCCACGACGAGATCGACCGCGTCATCGAGCCGTTCAAGGTCGACGAGGAAGTTCGGCAGCTGGTCTGCAAGACCGGCTTTGAGAATCTGCCTGGCGCGCGCACGAACGGCCTTGGCATTCAAAAGAGACAGTGCGGCAGCCGTGTCGGAATTCATGGAACCAAGCCGGTGAGTGCTCAGTATTTATCGAGCGAACGGCCGACCGATGCCGCCGAATCGTCCTGCGGCAGTTCCGGCGAGTAATATCCGGCGGCCTTTTTGGCGGCCATCTCGACATGAGCGTCTGCCGGCACCAGTTCATCGGGCAGCGGAACGCGCTCGACGACAGCGATGCCCTGGCCGACCAGCGCGTCGTATTTCATGTCGCTCATCGATACCAGGCGATCGATGCGCCGTAAGCCCAGCCAATGAAGCGCATCCGGCATTAATTGCTGGAAACGCGCGTCCTGGACGCCGGCGACGCATTCGGTGCGTTCGAAATAGGCCGATGCAGCGTCCCCGCCCTCCTGCCGCTTGCGTGCATTATAGACGAGGAACTTCGTCACTTCGCCGAGTGCGCGGCCTTCCTTGCGATTATAGACGATGATGCCGAGTCCACCTTGCTGCGCAGCTCGCGCGCATTCCTCGATGCCGTGAATGAGATATGGTCGGCAGGTGCAGATATCGGAACCGAATACGTCCGAGCCGTTGCATTCGTCGTGCACCCGGCAGGTGATCTTGGTCGTAGAATCGGAAAGCTTCTCGACGTCGCCAAACATATAAATCGTCGTGCCGCCGATCGGCGGCAGGAAGACGTGAAGGTCGGGACGCGTTACCAACTCAGGGAACATACCGGCGGTCTGCTCAAACAAAGTGTGACGGAGTGTAGTTTCGCTGCAGCCGAAACGGTGAGCGATGCCGGGCAGGTACCAAACTGGGTCGATCGCGATTTTCGACACCGCGATGCTGCCGTTGGCATGAACCAAGTCGCCGTCAACCTTGAGCCGACCATGGACGATGGCATTCTGCATTTCGTTCAAGTCGAGCCGCGCCTTGGTGATGGCGATGGTCGGGCGGATATCGACACCTTCGGCAATCTGCGTTTTGAACACGTCGGCGACGAGGTGCCCCCAAGGATCGAGTGAAACGATGCGCCCTGGTTCGCTCCATTGCGCTACCTGCGGGATGGTCACGGCGGGATGGGTATTGGTGAGGTCCGGCCGGCGAATCGGATCAAGCGCGCCGGACGATACGGCAAGCGCGCGATAAAGCGCATAGGAGCCGCCATGACTGCCGATGGCATTACGGTCGCCCTGCCGGGATACGGTGCCAATCACCGGGCCGCGTTCACGCGCGCTCGGCGCACCCCAGTGGATCGGGTATCGTGTTTTGCCGTGGGGCTCCGGGTGCGACGTGATCCGGATGTGATCGGTTCGATTTGAACGGTTCATAGCAGAGACCAAAAAGCTAATGGCCCGCCGCTTGCGACGGGCCTGACGGTCAATTTTCAATGGTTCGGTCGGGACGAGCGCTTTGCTCCCCCGCATTCTTTATATAGCGATCAGTGTGGCTTGCGCAATAACGCCGACCTGCCGGTTTGGTCAGGCTTTATCCAGCCTGCGCGCTCGGGACCGGTTTTGGCTTTATTAGCCGCGGCGCGGGCGCGGCGCGATCAGACCGCATCGACTCGAGCTTGCGGCTGAGCGTTTCAGCAAAGACCGCCGTGGCGATCGGTAGATTGCGGCCGTGCAGACGGCCGATCACCAAATTGGCGCGCGGCACGTCCCGACCGTCGATTTCTCGGGCAACGACACCGAGCTTGTTGCCTGGCGGCATAGTCCCGATCTGGATTTGAAATGAGATCAGGCCGGCGTGGATGACAAGGCCACGCAGCATTTCGAACGAATTCGATTCGGCAGCGATGTTGAAGGTAACGCCGCTGCGCGCCGATATCTCCTCGAGCAATTGCCGGCCGCCGATCGACCGCTCCGGCATGGCGACCGGATAGGCGGCGCAATCGCTTAAGCGCAGCTGCTTGCGCGCGGCAAGTGGATGATCGTTCGCCATGACCGCCACCAATTGCTGTTCCAGCATCATCATCGGCTGGAAATTGGCGAGAAACGGCGGCCGGAATACCACGACCAGATCGACTTCGTAGGCGGCAAGTGCCGCCATCGCCCATTCGTGGTCAACGACCTTCAGGTCGAACGATACCAGCGGATGTTGGGAGCGAAACTCGGCGATCTGCCGCGGCAGGAAATCCAGCGCCAGCGCTTGGCTGCAAGCGATCCTCACGGTGCCGCGGCGCAGCCCCTTGAGATCCTCGATCTGCGATTTCATGCGCTCGACTTCGCCGTTATGGCCGCGCAGATAATGGACAAAGACCTCGCCCGCAGCGGTGAGCCGCATGCCGCGCGGGCGCCGGTCAAACAGCGGCGCGCCGAGTTCGCTCTCCAGATCCGCGATTCGCCGATTAACTGCGGAAGCGGTGACATTGAGCCGTTCGGCGGCCTTTCTGATCGAGCCCGAGCGCGCGACCTCATCCACGTAACTGAGGATCCTCAGGTGTTTCATGCGCTTTCGCCCGTCTGCAGCCAGTGATGCCGTTTCGGCATCACTCTAGCAAGAAATCAGCAATAGAAGGCAACGCTCATTCACGCCATGATCCTCGGTACCCCGATCCTGCGGCAGACGACGTGCCGGACCGACGTCTGTTCGCAGCGCAAGAGAATCCGCAATAGGAGCCAATGCCATGACGTCAACGACCCGTCGGTGCGTGATCGCCTTTGCCGCCGCACTCGGACTGAGCGCTTCGCTATCGGCGGCCGCCCCTGCTTCCGCCGAGACCAACCTGAAAATGGTGCTGAACTGGAAGTACCAGGGCCCGCAAGGCTGGTTCTTCCTCGCCGACGACCGCGGGTATTTCAAAGCCGCCGGTCTCAACGTGACGCTCGACCAGGGCAACGGCTCGGGCGCGCCGATTCCGCTGGTAGCGAGCGGCACTTATGATGTGGGTTTCGGCGACATCAATGCGCTGATCGAATTCGCCGCCAAAAAGCCCGACGAGGCGCCGATTGCAGTTTATGTGATGTACAACCGGCCGCCATTTACCATTGCGGTCCGCTCCGACAGCAGCATCAAGACGCCGAAAGATTTTGAGGGCAAGACGCTCGGCGGCGCCGCCGGCGACGGTGCGCTCAAGCTGTTTCCGGCATTCTGCAAGATCGCAAAAATCGACTGCACGAAAGTGAATGTCACCAACATGCAGCCGAACTTGCGCGAGCAGATGCTAATGCAGGGCCAGGTCGACGGAGTGTTCGGCTATGTCAACACGATCCGGTTTTCCGCCAAGCTGATGGGCGTTGATCCCGATAAGCAAATCCGCTTCATCAATTACGGCGATTACGGCATGGATCTCTACTCGAACGCCATTATCGTCTCGAAGAAACTCGCCAAGGAGAACCCCGCGGCGGTACGGGGGCTCCTTGCCGCCATCAATCACGGGCTGGAGGACGCACTCAAAGACCCCGACGCTGCTGTCGCCGCGGTCGCTAAGCGCGAGCCGCTGATCAAAGTCGCGGTCGAGCGCGAGCGGTTGGACGCCACGTTGAAGGACGAGATGAACCACCCCGAGATCGCCAAGATCGGCGTCGGCAACGTCGACACTGACCGGCTAAAGCGCTCTATCGACATCCTGGTCGATGCCGACAACCTGCCGCGCACGCCGACGGTCAGCGAAATCTTTACGCCCGAGTTTCTACCGCCGACCAGCGATCTGCCGAAAAAGCTGTTCTAGCGCAGCGTAGCGAATGCGGGGACCCTGCGGGGTCCCCCTTTCGCAGGGACGAGCGAGATTAGCGATCTGGAAATGCGACCATGGAATTGAATCTCAAGGGTCGGGTGGTGATGATCACCGGACCGGCAAAAGGGATGGGTGCGGCCATCACCGAAGCCTTTGCCACCGAGGGCGCGCGTCTGGCGTTGGTCGGCCGCGATTGCAGTGCCATCGAGCCATTCGCCAAAGCGATCACGGCGGCGGGCCGGGAAGCGATCGTCGTGCCCTGCGATCTCACCGATCCGCAACAATGCGCCGCCGCGGCGGCAAAGACCAAAAGCAGCTATGACGGCCGCATCGATATTCTTGTCAATGTCGCGGGCGGTTCGGGGCCGATCGGCAAGACCGGCGTCGATACCACGCCGGAAGAGTTCGACTCCATCGTCACGCTCAACATGAACGGCTCATTTTACACCATGCGCAGCGTGCTGCCGACCATGATCGCGCAGCGCTACGGTAAGATCGTCAATGTCGGCGGGACGTTCGGCATGCGCGGTCGTGCTGGCCGGATGGCCTATTCGGCTTCGAAATGGGGGCTGCGCGGCATCACCAAAAGTTTCGCGCTCGAGGTCGGCCAATACAACATCAACGTCAATTGTGTCGCTCCGGGCATGGTCGATGGGCCGCGCTTTCGCGACAAAGTCTGTGCCGACATGGCCAAGCGCTTAGGCATCAGCGCCGAGGAGGCAGCCGAGCGGCACGCCGCCGAATATGCGCTCAAGCGCGTCACGGTCGATCGCGATGTCGCCAATGCGTGCTTATTCCTTGCCAGCGACGCCGCGCGCCAGATCACCGGCGTCGATCTTCCGGTCGACGGCGGCTGGGCCATGGTGTGAGAAAACGTCATGAGGACATGCGATGAGCGCCGTGACCGCTGATCTGATTATTCAGAACGGCACGATCGTTTCGGCTGACGCCAGCACAGTCGGCAGCATCGCTATCAAGGACGGCCGAGTGCTCGCGGTCGGCGCCGCCGAAGCAATGCCTCAAGCGCGCGAAACTGTCGACGTTACCGGTTTGCACGTGCTGCCGGGCGCCATCGACGTGCATGTGCATTTTCGCGATCCGGGCTATCCGGCCAAGGAAGACTGGGCAAGCGGCACCGCGGCGGCAGCATTCGGCGGCGTGACCACGGTGTTCGACATGCCGAACACCATTCCGCCGACCGGCACCGCGGCGATCCTTGCCGCCAAGCACGACATCGCCGCCAGCAAGGCCTGCGTCGACTTCGGTCTCTACGGCTTGCTTGGCGATGACACGATCGCGCATGTGCCGGCGCTGATCGAAGGTGGCGTCATCGGCTTCAAGCTCTATATGGGAAATACATTCGGCAAGATTCCGTCGCCTTCGACCGGCGCGATGCTGGAAGCCTTCGAAGTCGTGGCGCCGACGGGGAAACGAATTTCGCTGCACGCCGAGACCAACTCGATCATGGAACGGCGCCAGGAGCGCTTGGCCGCGGCCGGACGGCAAGACCCGTTGGCGCATATTGCGTCGCGGCCCGCGGTCGTTGCCGTCGAAGCCGTCAGCCGCGCCGCTATCCTCGCCGAGTGGACCGGAGCGCGTATCCATATTCTGCACATTTCCTCGGCCGAGGAATTGCGTCCCTTGCGCGAAGGCAAGGCGCGCGGCGTCGACATCACCGGCGAAACCTGCCCGCATTATTTGTTGCTCTCGACCGACGATTACCACGATCTCGCCGGCATCATCCGCGTCAATCCGCCGGTGCGCGAGGCGCGCAACCGCGAGCCGCTGTGGGCGGCGCTGACCGACGGCACCATCGACCTGATCGCGACCGATCACGCGCCGCATACGCCGGAAGAGAAGACGCGCAACGACATCTGGGCGGTGGATTGCGGTTTTCCAGGGGTCGAGACCCAGATGCCCTTGATGCTGACGGAGGTCAATCGGGGGCGTATGTCGATCTGCGACTACGTCCGCCGGAGCTCGTATAACCCGGCGAAGATCTGGGGGCTTTATCCGCGCAAGGGCGGCATTTTACCCGGCAGCGACGCCGATCTGGCGATCGTCGATCTGGCGCGCGAGCACACGCTGTACGACAAAGAGCTGCAGTCGCGCTCGAAGATCTCGCCGTGGAACGGTCGCCGCATCAAAGGCCTGCCGCTCCATACTTTGGTGCGCGGGCGCTTCGTCATGAAGGACCGCAAACTCGTCGACGGCATGCGCGGCTTCGGGCGCTCGGTGCATGAGATCCAGAACATGCCGGCGCCGCAGCCGCGCAACACCGATTTGACAATGCAGGCGATCGTCGGCGAAGCCGCCGATCGCCGCGTGGAGCACATCGCATGACCGCCGCCAGCGCCGCAAAACCGGCACAACACTCCGAATTCTTTGTCGAGCTTGAGGGCGTGACGCTGACATACGGGCGGGCCGAAAAGCAGGTCAACGCGCTGGGCTTGACCAATCTGCGGCTGAAGCAGGGTGATTTCGTCGCTTTGGTGGGCCCCTCGGGCTGCGGCAAGTCCAC
>PLTE01000076.1:8874-9020 GCA_003164375.1 Hyphomicrobiales bacterium
TGCCGCTCAAGATCGTGCCGCCGTTTCGCGAGCAATATCGGCAAAAGCGCAAGACCGAGTTCCGCGACCGCGCCGAAGCGCTGCTCAAGGAAGTCGGGCTTGCCCAATTCGGCGATAAGCATCCCTGGCAATTGTCCGGCGGCATG
>PLTE01000132.1 GCA_003164375.1 Hyphomicrobiales bacterium
GCTGGTTCTCGTCGCGCTGCGGCGCTGTGCAGCCTTCGAGATAGCTGACATAGGCGCCCTTGTCGGCGATGATCAAAGTGCGCTCGAACTGGCCGGTGTTGCGCTCGTTGATGCGGAAGTAGGTGGACAGCTCCATCGGGCAGCGCACGCCCGGCGGCACATAGACGAACGAGCCGTCGGAAAACACCGCCGAATTGAGCGTGGCGAAGAAATTGTCGCTGACCGGCACCACCGAGCCCAGATACTTTTTCACCAGCTCGGGATGCTCGTGCACCGCTTCCGAGATCGGCATGAACAGAACGCCGGCCTTGGCAAGCTCAGCCTTGAAGGTGGTGGCAACCGAAACCGAATCGAACACCGCGTCGACCGCGACGCGGCGCGAACTGCCCTCGCCGTCCGCCGAGTCAATCGCGGCGTCAACGGGCTTCTGGATGCCCAGCAGCGCCTCGCGCTCGCGCAGCGGAATGCCGAGCTTTTCGTAGGTACGCAAAATCTCCGGATCGATGTCGTCGAGCGACTTCGGTCCGTCCTTCTGCTTCGGCGCGGAGTAATAATAGAGGTCCTGATAGTCGATCGGGCCGTATTCGATCTTGGCCCATTTCGGTTCGCGCATGGTCAGCCAGCGCTTATAGGCGTCGAGCCGCCAGGCCAGCATCCATTCCGGCTCGTTCTTCTTCGCCGAAATGAAACGCACGGTATCCTCGGACAGGCCCTTGGGAGCCTTGTCCGATTCGATCAGCGTCTCGAACCCATACTTATACTGGTCAACGTCGATGCGCCGGACCTGATCGACGGTCTCTTGTACTGCCGGCATTCGTCCCTCCGCTCACGGTTTCAAGGACCGCGGGTTGGATTAAGTCGGTTATGGTGATGTCCTGCTTCGGATCGTGCCTGGATCACCCCATTTATAGCGCCCTGCCCTGGAAAAGCGGACAAAGCGCTTGCGAATTCAGTTATTCGGATAGCCGTTTACGCGGCTATGCCTCGGTTCTCCTTAGATAATGCAGTCGCGAGCTTTCTCCAAGCGCCGAGAAACATTTCGACATCGGCCGAAGTCGTCTCCCAGCCCAGGCTGACACGCACCGCGCCGCGCGTCAGCGCAGGCGAAACTCCCATGGCGGCAAGGACATGGGAGGGCTGCACCCGGCCCGACGAGCAGGCAGCTCCCGACGACACCGCAACCCCTTCGAGGTCGAAGGCGATCACCGCGGTCTCGGCGTTCATGCCTTGGACCGCAAAAAGCGTGGTATTCGGCAGCCGCTCGGCGCCGACGCCAAAGATCACGGCGCCGGGCGAGATCGTCGCAAGGCCGGTTTCGAGCGCATTGCGCAATGCCAGCATGTGGCCGGCTTCCGCATCGCGCTTCTGGCGAACCGCCGCTGCGGCCATGCCGAAGGCGACAATACCCGCGACATTCTCGGTGCCGGCGCGCAAGCCGCGCTCCTGGCCGCCGCCGCGGATGAGCGGATCGGGGATGTGAAGGTCTTCGCTTCCTCGCACCAGCGCGCCGACACCCTTCGGCCCGCCGATCTTGTGCGCCGACAATGTCAGAAGATCGGCGCCGAGGGCTGCGATATCGCATGCGATGCGGCCTGCCGCCTGCACCGCGTCGACATGGAGCACGCCGCCGCCGGCGTGCACGATGGCGGCAGCTTCGGCGACCGGCTGCACCACGCCGGTCTCGTTATTGGCCTGCATCAGCGAAACCAGCGGCAGGGGGGCTTTGGCCACGGCCTCCTCAAGCGCGCCGAGATCGAGCCGGCCGTCCGCTTCGACCGGGATTTCGTTGATCGCTTCACGCGCAAAGCGGCCGCCCGACCGCACCGAGGCATGCTCGATAGCCGACAACAACAGCCGCGACCGCGGCCTCTTTTCGTTTGCAATTTCGATCGCGGGCGTCAGCGCCAGCATATTGGCTTCGGTGCCGCTCGAGGTGAAGAACACGTCGCCCGGCCGCGCCCCGGCGAGCGCTGCAACCTGTTCACGCGCGTTCTCGATCAGCCGGCGCGCGGCGCGCCCTTCCGCATGCACCGAGGACGGATTGCCGCCGATCGAAAGCGCCCCCTCAAAGGCCAAGCGCGCCTCGGTCCGCAACGGCGCGGTGGCGTTCCAGTCGAAATAGCTGCGTTGCGGCTTCGGCTCTGGCATCGGTCTGGCGTGAGCTCTGGATCGGGCAAAGGCCAATCAATCTACCGGCATTTGCAAACTACCGGCATTTGCGTATTCGGGCCGGTCCCGGGTGCGATCCCTTGTAAAGCGCGTGCGATCGCGACGTCACGCTTGCTTTTTGTCCCCCGGCCTGTGCTAGAAGTCGCGACCCAATGTCTGCGCCGTCCTCATGCCCGCCGGGGTTTCAAAAAACTAAAGTGCTATTAAGTACTTACGTGCGTCGGCCAGCATCGTCAAGCACGCCCAAAATCGCCGCGCGGACGCCGCGGCCCTGATCGAGGTCTACCCTTATGCCTGAAGTCATTTTCACGGGCCCTGCCGGCCGCATCGAAGGCCGCTACCATCCGGCCCGGCAAAAGAACGCGCCGATCGGCATCGTGCTGCACCCGCATCCGCAGTTCGGCGGCACCATGAACCATCAGATCGTGTACCAGCTCTATTACGCCTTCGTGCACCGCAACTTCTCCGCGCTGCGCTTCAATTTCCGCGGCGTCGGGCGCAGCCAAGGCGGCTTCGACCACGGTATCGGCGAATTGTCGGATGCCGCGGCGGCGCTGGACTGGGCGCAAACGGTCAATACCGAGGCGCGCAGCTGCTGGATCGCGGGCTTTTCCTTCGGCGCCTGGATCGGCATGCAGCTTCTGATGCGCCGGCCGGAAATCGAGGGCTTTATCTCGATCGCGCCGCCGGCCAACCTTTACGACTTTTCCTTCCTGGCGCCCTGCCCGTCGTCGGGCCTCATCATCCATGGCGACAAGGACGCGGTCGTGCCGCCGCGCGATGTGACAACGCTGGTCGAGAAGCTCAAGACCCAAAAAGGCATCGTCATCGAGCAAAAAGTCATTCCCGGCGCCAACCACTTCTTCGACGGCAAGGTCGAGCCGCTGATGACCTCGATCAGTCAGTATCTCGACAAGCGGCTCGGCAAAAGCGGACGCGCCAACTCAGCGGCCTGACGCGAGCGCTTCGCCACTCTTGCATTCCGCCCGCCGCGGACGTTCAATGGATCCAAATAACGATCCAAAAATGAACGACCGAGGGAGAATGTCATGCGCGCACCGCGTGCTATTGCCGTTTGCCTGCCGATCACGATCGCGGCACTGAGCGTGTGCCTAGGCCGGGCCCTCGCCCAAAACGCCACCACCCCAAGCACCGTTAGCCAAGACAGCATCAAAATCGGCATCGTCATTCCGATGACCGGAACTTCGGGCGCGGTCGGGCGCGAGATTTCCGACGCCACCAAGCTCTATATGGCGCAACACGGCGACACCGTCGCAGGCAAGAAGATCGAGCTCCTGATCAGGGACGATCAAAGCGTGCCCGACAACGCCAAGCGGCTGGCGCAGGAATTGATCGTCAACGACAAAGTGAGCTTCCTCGGCGCCGGCCTCACCCCGAGCGCGATGTCGATGGCGCCGATGGCCACCGAAGCCAAGGTGCCGACGGTGGTGATGGTGTCGGGAACCTCGGTGGTGGTCGACCGCTCGCCCTATTACGTGCGCACCAGTTTCACGCTCGGCCAGCAGTCCGGCATCATCGCCGATTGGGCGATCAAGAACGGCAGCAGGAAAGCGGTCGCGATCCTGTCCGACTGGGCGCCCGGTGCGGAAGCCGGAAAAGTTTTCGAGCAGAATTTCACCAAGGGCGGCGGCCAGGTCCTCGAAACGCTGAAAGTGCCGCTCGCCAATCCGGATTTTTCGCCGTTCCTGCAGCGCGCGCGCGATCTTGTCCCCGATACTTTGTTCGTCTTCGTGCCGGCCGGGCAAGCCGGAACCTTTGCGCGGCAGTTCTCCGAGCGCGGGCTCGACAAGTCGGGCATAAAGCTCATCGGGCCCGGCGACATCACGGACGACGACGATCTGCCGACGACAGGCGATGCGCTGGTGGGCGTGGTCACCGCGGGCATGTATTCGGCGGTGCATCCCTCGCAGCTGAACAAGGACTATGCTGCGGCCTATAAGAAAGCCACCGGCCACCGCGCCAATTTTATTTCGGTCGGCGGCTATGACGGCATGAACCTGATCTACCAGGCGCTGAAAATCACCGACGGCAATACCGATGCCGACACGATGATCGGCACCATGAAGGGGATGAAATGGGAAAGCCCGCGCGGGCCGATCTCGATCGATCCGCGCACCCGCGACATCGTGCAGAACATCTATATCCGCAAAGTCGAGAAAGTCGGCGGCGAGCCGTGGGCGATCGAGTTCGAGACTTTCCCGGCGGTGAAGGATCCGCTGAAGGAAGCGGCGGCGAACTAGCCGGTTCACGCAGAGCCACGGCAGGCGCCGCCATGTTTTGACCACCGGCACATAAGAACTCACAGGAAAACCATGATCCGCTTCGCGCACATGCTTCGCACTATCGTCTTGACCGGCACCTTGGTCGCATCGGGCTTGGTCATATCCAGCTTGGCCCAAGCGGAGGACTGGCCGACCAGACCCGTAACGCTCATCGTGCCGTTCGCACCCGGCGGCACCACCGATATCGTCGGCCGTATCATCGCCCAGCAATTGTCGATCCGGCTCGGTCAGAATGTCATCGTCGAGAATATCGGCGGCGC
>PLTE01000376.1 GCA_003164375.1 Hyphomicrobiales bacterium
GCCGAACGTTAAGGAGCCGATATATCCGATATTTGCCGGGGTCGCTTCGATGCCCGAACGAGGCAACAGCTCGGTTAGCGCCGGTCCGAGAACCAGCGCGTAAATGACGGAATCCATACCATCCAGCATCCAGCCAAACCACGCGGCCCAGAAGCCGGCGATTTGCTGCCGGTTCAGCGGGGTGCGCGTGAGCGCGGATGGTACAGCGGTCGCGCTATCGCCCGCGGAGCCGAAAGCCATGTCGAATCCTCCCTGGAGGCTCTTTTGTCGCGATCATTGCGCACAGGAATCCGAGACGAGAACGGAGATGTTCACGCACCTTGTTCTGCTTTGACAAGCGGTGCTCCGGCGCGCGGCAGAACGATCCGAAATTCGGTAAACGCACCGGGCTGAGTATCGACGTCGACAGTCCCGCCATGTTGCTTGACGACAATGTCGTGGCTTATCGAAAGCCCCAGTCCCGTCCCCTCACCGGCGGGCTTTGTCGTAAAGAACGGGTTGAACATTTTCTCCTTGATCTCAATGGGGATGCCGGTGCCGTTGTCGCGAATGCGTATTTCAACACGATTGCCGAGATTCCTCGTTGTGGCCGCGAGTTTCGGCTCGAACTCGCCCCCATTGGACTCCGCCTTGCGTTTCATCGCCGCATAAAAGCCGTTCGAGATCATGTTGAGCAGCACCCGCGTGATCTCCTGCGGAAATACATCAATCTCGCCGCAAGTGGGGTCGAAGGACCTTGCCAGGATGATGTCGAAATCCTGCTTCTCGGCTCTTGCCCCGTGATAAGCGAGATTGAGGCTCTCCTCGACGAGCGCGTTGATATCCGTCGGCCGATGCTCTCCGGACCCCTGCCGGGAATGCAGCAGCATGTTTTTAACGATCGAGTCGGCGCGCTTGCCATGCTGGACGACCTTGTCGAGATTGCCTTGCAGCATGTCCGCGATCTCGGCTATTTCCCCGCGCATTTTGTCGTCGAGCTGCGCGCCGGCAAGCGCCCCGCGCAATTCGTCAATGAGCTCGACGGAGACCGCCGAAAAATTGTTGACGAAATTCAGCGGGTTTTTGATCTCATGGGCGATGCCGGCCGTCAGTTGGCCGAGCGAGGCGAGTTTCTCCGTTTGCACCAACCGGTCCTGAGCCGTCCGCAACTCCTCCAGCGATTCCGCCAGCTCGCGCGTGCGGGCTTCCACGCTTTCGAACAGCCGCACATTCTCGATCGCAATGACAGCTTGATCGGAAAAGGTGGTGACAAGCTCGATTTGGCTCTCGGCGAAATGCTTCACATGCGATCGCGCGAGAAAAAATACGCCTATTGTTTTGCCTTCTCTCCTCAGAGGCACGCCAAGGGTGGTGCGAAAGTTGCCGCGAGACTGGTACCCGTGTCCTGTAAATTCTGGATCGGCTAGCACGTCTTCAACGTGAACTGTCCTGCCCTCCAAAGCAACGCGCCCGGTGATAGTCCCACGACCGGGCACAATCGGGTTTTGCCTGGCGAACTCCAAAAGCTCGGGCGAAACGCCGTAATTCGCGGCGAACCGGTAGACCCCGCTCTGAAGCTGATAGATGTATGCTTTGTCCGCATCGCAGAGCCTCGCCGCCGATTCGACAAGTGTATCGAGCACCGCCTGGAGATCGAAAGTCGAGCGGCTAATGACCTTGAGTACGTCGGCGGTAGCGGTCTGCTGTTGCAGAGATTCGGTCAGATCGTCGGTGCGCTGGCGCAGTTCGTTCAGGACACGGGTATTCTCAATGGCAATGACGGCCTGGACCGCGAAATCGCCGACGAGCTCGATTTGCTTCTCGGTGAACGGCAGCACCTCCTGGCGGTAAATACTGATGGCGCCGATCAATTCGCCGTCCTTGAGCATCGGCAAGGCCACCAACGTACGAGCCCCGGCAAGGTCGGCATTTGCACGGCGCGTAGGATTGCCCTCGGCGTAGACCTGCTCGGCCTTGAGGTCCGCGACGTGAACCGCTTGCTTGGTGTCAATCAGCCGTCCCAGCACATTCTCAGGAGTTGGATGAATGAGAGGTTCGCGTCGGCGCATCTCGGCGAATGCGGCTGGCGCGTTATGCAGCGCCACGCAGCGAAGCCCGTTGCCTTCCACCAGCCACAGCATGCCAAACTTGGCGTGACAAATTCGTGTCGCGTTCCTCAGAATGGCGTCGAAAACCGGGCTCGGATCGCCCGGCGAAGCGCTGATGACTTTGAGAATTTCGGAGATGGCGGCCAGCCGTTCCAATGCCTCATTGCGTTCACGGGCAAGGAGAGCAAGCTGCGTTCCTTGGCCGACGGCAGAAGAGCTTCGACGCGATACAGCCTGCGCTGCTTTTTGGCGTTTTGGCGTCTGACGGCGTTGCGCTTTGACTGGTTTGCCGCCTGCTTTGGAACGCCGTCTCATTGCCTCGCCTTTGGGCTCAAGAGGATACATGGTATCCGCTCGGACTGTGTCTCTGGAAGGGGCTCGGACCGGCTTTCCAATGTCCGATTTGGGTCAGACCGCCGTGCCCTTCACGGCCTGGCGTGGCGGCCAAGGCGCCTCGACGAATGACCGCCTTCGTGTCCGCGATTGACGTATGCCAGTTTCGAAATCGCCGATGCGCTCGTGAGCAGGACGAGCGCGTGAGCTCATTCAGCTCAGGGCAAACAACACCAGCGCCACACTGGCCACTGCGAGGCCTGCGCATTTTCTTAAATCCAGGTGTTCGTGGAACAGCGCGACCCCAAACAGCGCGGTGATCACGAAGCTCATCTGCGCCACCGGCACGAGTACACTCGCCGGCCCCAGCGCGAGGCCGTGCATCAGCAATATGAAGGCGCCGAACAAAGCGAGCGCCGCGAGCGACGCGTAGCGCCACACGCTGCGGCTTCGCGGCAGCCGCCTATCCTGCAGCAAGCCGAAGACGGTCGCCATCGTGCTGAAGACCCAGGCCTGCGCGGCCACCATGGTTTCCGGCAGTGCGCCGTGCTGCAGTCCGACCTTGTAGAACAGATTGGTCAGCGCCATCGCCGCCGTCGCGATCAGCACGCGGGCAAGCGAAGGCAGGCTCGATTTGCCGCGTTCGGCGCCGGCCTCCGCGAGCAGCAGCCAGACCGCGACGAGCGCGCAAGCGAGCGCGATGATTTTCGCCAGCGTGAGCGCTTCGCCGAGGAAGAGGATCGCCAGCGCCGCGGTCAGGGTGAAGTTCAGCCGGAAGATCGGCGCGTTGGTCGAGACCGCGCCGCCGTGCAGGCTTTGGGTGAAATTAATCAGCGCAATGAACAGGAAAAATCCGGCGAGCGCACCCCACATCGCCGCGAGATGCAGATCCAGCGTCCCGGTGACCACGGCAAAGAACGTGACGCCCGGACAAAAAATCCAGGCCTGCGCCATCAGGAATTCGCCGGGTTTGATGCCGGCTGTGGCACCTCGCTTATAGATGAGATCGCCGACGCCGAAGCAGAGCATGGCGCCAAAGGCAAAGCCGAGACCGGGTGTCATTGCATAAGGCTGGCGTACGGGGGCTTTAGGTCTTTGATGGGCCTCCTTATCAGGCGGCGAGGGGTTTCGCGAGCGCCGCATGAGCACTGCGGCCATTGCCGCATCAAAATGCTATCAACGGGGTCATGGACAGGCATCCGATTCGCATCCTCGGCATCGATCCGGGGCTCCGCCGCACCGGTTGGGGCGTTGTCGAGATTGCCGGCAACCGGCTGGGCTTTCTCGGCTGCGGCTCGGTGATGACAGACGAACGCGACGGTCTGGCGCTGCGGTTGCTCGCCATACATGACGGCCTCATGCGCATCCTCGACGAGTTTCGCCCCGACGAGGCCGCGGTCGAAGCGACCTTCGTGAACAAGAATGCGACCGCGACGTTAAAGCTCGGCCAGGCGCGCGGCATCGCCATGGTGGTGCCGGCGAGAGCGGGCGTGCCGGTCGCCGAATATGCGCCGAATTTGGTGAAGAAAAGCATCGTCGGCGCCGGCCACGGCGACAAGGCGCAAGTGCGGATGATGATCGGCGTGCTATTGCCCAAGGCCGATCCGGGTTCGGACGACGCCGCCGACGCGCTCGCCATCGCGGTGACGCATGCGCATCACCGGCAGAGCATAGTGCTGCACGCCGCGCTGAAGCTGGCGTCGGCAAAGGTTGCGGCGCGATGATCGGCAAACTCAAGGGCGTGATCGACTCCTATGCCGAAGATTCCGTCATCCTCGACGTCAACGGCGTCGGCTATTTGGTGCATTGCTCGGCGCGCACCTTGCAGGAACTGCCGCGGGCCGGCGAGCCGGCGGTGCTCTCGATCGAAACCCATGTGCGCGAGGATCAGATTCGGCTGTTCGGCTTCCTCAACGATATCGAGCGCGAATGGTTCAAGCTGTTGCAGACGGTGCAAGGCGTCGGCACCAAGGTTGCGCTTGCGGTGCTCGGTACGCTCAAACCCTCCGATCTCGCTGCGGCGATCGCGACACGCGATAAGGCGATGGTGGCGCGGACGCCCGGCGTCGGGCCGAAGGTCGCCGAGCGCATCGTGACGGAACTCAAGGACAAGGCGCCGGCCTATGCCGACGTCGATCCGGCGCTGGTGCGGCTGTCCGGCGCGCTCGATGAAAAGCGGGCGCCGCAACCAATCAGCGACGCGGTCTCGGCCTTGGTCAATCTCGGCTATGCGCAGGTGCAGGCGGCCGCCGCCATCGCGGCCGCAGCCCGCAGCGCCGGCGAGGGGGCGGAAACGAAGACTCTGATCCGGCTGGGCTTGAGGGAACTGGCGAAGTGAAACGACCNNCTGGTTGCGGCGGCGATCGCGGCGATCAAAAGCCGCTATCGCGACGACTGGCAGGAGGTCGGCGCGGCGTTGCGCACCCGCACCGGAACAGTCTTCACCGGCGTCAATCTCGACGCCTATCTCGGCCGCATGGCGGTGTGCGCGGAAGCGGTGGCGCTGGGACGCGCCGTGATCGACCTCGGCAGCGACGGCATCGATACCATCGTCGCGGTGCGCCATCCGCCGCCCGAGGCCAAGGATCAGACCGTTGCGGTGGTGTCGCCCTGCGGCGCCTGCCGCGAGCTGATCTTCGACTACGATCGCAATGCGCGCGTCATCGTGCCGAACGGAAAATCGCCGGCGGTGGTGGCGATCGCCGAATTACTGCCGAACAAATATACCAGGGGGCCGGAACGGTGAACGCGGGCGCGGGAAAGACGCTGGTGACACCCGAGCGCCGCGATGAAGACGCGGCCGAGGCGAGCTTGCGGCCGCAGCGGCTTGCCGAATTCATCGGCCAGGAGCAGGCGCGTGCCAATCTCGCCGTTTTTATCGAGGCGGCACGGGCGCGGCGCGAGGCGCTCGACCATGTGTTGTTCGTGGGGCCGCCCGGGCTCGGCAAGACGACGCTGGCGCAGANNGGCCTCGGCAAGACGACGCTGGCGCAGATCGTGGCGCGCGAGCTCGGCGTCGGCTTCCGCGCGACCTCAGGCCCGGTGATCGCGAAGTCGGGCGATCTCGCCGCGCTTCTTACTAATCTTGAAGAGCGCGACGTGCTGTTCATCGACGAAATCCATCGGCTCAATCCGGCGGTCGAGGAGATCCTCTATCCGGCGATGGAAGATTTTCAGCTCGACCTCATTATCGGCTCAGGCCCGGCGGCGCGTTCGGTCAAGATCGATCTCGCCAAATTCACGCTGGTCGGCGCCACCACGCGCGCCGGCCTTCTCACCAATCCGCTGCGCGACCGTTTCGGCATCCCGGTGCGGCTTAATTTTTATACCGAGGCGGAGCTGGAACTGATCGTCAACCGCGCCGCGCGTGTGCTCGGCGTCGGCCTCACCGCGGACGGCGCCAATGAGATCGCGCGCCGGGCGCGGGGCACGCCGCGCATTGCCGGGCGGCTCTTGCGCCGCGTGCGCGACTTCGCTTCCGTGGGCGGCGCCGCCGCAATCGACCGAGCCGTCGCCGACAAGGCGCTCGCCGCGCTCGAAGTCGATGCCGCCGGTCTCGATGCCATGGACCGCCGTTATCTGACGACCATCGCCGGCAATTACGGCGGCGGCCCGGTCGGCGTCGAGACGCTGGCCGCCGCCTTGTCGGAGCCGCGCGACGCCATCGAAGACATCATCGAGCCCTATCTGATCCAATGCGGGCTGTTGCAGCGCACGCCGCGCGGGCGGCTGATCACCGGCCACGCCTTCCGTCACCTCGGCCTGCCTGAGCCTGTGCGCGATCCGGCGCAGTTCGGGTTGTTTGGCGGCGACGAGAGTGACTGACGCCGACAATGACTGAGGCCACGACCCAGACCTACGAAGGCGGCTGCCGTTGCGGAAAGCCCAACCGTTCGACGGCAGGAACTGGGACCACGTAATGGCGGAGCGGGTGCCGTGGAGAGAATAAAGTGACGAGCGTTTCCCTCGACGGTGAAATCCGCGACGGCCGCCATGTGCTNNCTGCGCTATATGGAGCGCGGCCGCACCAATTATCTGCGCTTGATCGGCGCCGATCATCGCGCGCTGTTCGAGGCGACCGAGAAGGAAGCGCCTGGATTCGCTTTCGTGGTGCGCTCGATGACGCTCGATTTCCTCAAGCCCGCGCGCATGGACGATGTGCTCGACATTTTCACCGAGCCGGAGGAGGTGAAAGGCGCGTCGGCCACGGTGCGCCAGCGCGTCATGCGCGGCGACGAACTGCTCGTCGAAGCACGGGTGCGGGTCGCCTTCATCTCGGGCGGCCGGGCGCGGCCGATCCCAAAGCCGCTACGCATTGCCATGAAGGCGGACCAGGAGGCGTTGAGCGGGGAAAGTTAGATCCACTCCTCGTGCTCGTCGTAGCGGGTCGGGAACATGTTGATATATTGCACCAGGCGCGGGCGCTTGCCGCGGTTGGGGCTGGCGCCGTGCGGCAGCGCCTGATGCCAGATGACGAGATCGCCGGCGCGGCCGGCGATAGCGCGGGGGCCTAAGGCACACAGGTCTTGTCGACGCGGGTCGGCGCCCGGCGGCAGCGCTTTCAGCCAGGCTTCGCCCCAGCGCTGGAAGCCGGGCACCAGCGTAAAGGCGCCTTGCTCGGGCGGCGTGTCGGTCAGATAGAGAATGCCGCCGGTGCCGAAAGGGATCGGCGTCTTGACGCTGACATCCCAATGCAGATGCGGGCCGGGGAACTTAAAGTCCTCGCGTTCAGGCACGTTAAAGCCGACGCGATCGGTGGTCGCCCACAGATCGGCGGTGCCATAAAGCTGGGCGAAAGCTTTATGGATGCGCGGCGAGCGTCGCGCGGCCTCGAAGGCCGGGTGCTGAAAATATTGCACCATGATGCCGTGGTCGCGCGACCGATACCACGTCTGCGGATCGTCCGGGCGCGCGCCGAGATGCCGCCACAGCGCCTGCGCCGCCGCGTCGCGTGCGGGGGCCGGCAGGGCGTCGTGCAGAACCACGTAGCCGTGCTCATCCCAGAACGCGAGATCGGAGGTCGTCAGCACCGGCTCGCTCGTCTCCACCGCAGCCAGCTTGTCCGCGATGTCTGCGGGCGGGTCGTAGCCCCCGACCGCGGCATTGATCCGCGCCACCCGCTCCGGCGCGATGCCGCCTGTGGTCGAAACGATCCAGCGCTCGAACTCTTCGAAACTTGGCGCCGCGCTGCCGAGATAATGGGCGGTCTGTTCAAGCCCGAGCCCGCTGGCATGGATGACCAGCTTGTCGAGATGGCGGTCGTGCAGGGTGGTCGGCGGGAAGCCGCCGTGCCGTGCCGCCATGGTGCGCGACCAAAGGCGCTTGAGCTGATAGATGCCGAGCGCGCCTGTCTCCGTGGCCGGCGCGAGTAACGGCGCGGTTCTTGGCGCAACCAAACTGTCCGTGAGGGTCATAAATGGTCATCAACTGAAGGGTGCTCTACTCTGAATTAAGCGTCTAACGTGTGGTGGCGTCAACGCCCCGCACCATGTAAAAGCCATTTACATGAGTTGGTCGAAGGACGACAAAGAAAGCCCGCGCGGCTATCACCACGGCAATCTGAAAGAGGCGCTGCTGCGGGCGGCGCTTGAACTGATTGCCCAGAAGGGGCCTGCCGGATTCACCTTTGCCGAGGCGGCGCGGTGGGCCGGCGTGAGCCCTGCGGCGCCATACCGGCATTTTCGCGACCGCGACGAGCTGATGGCCAGCGTCGCGCTGCGCGGCTTCGAGCATTTCGAAACGGCGCTGCGGCTGGCATGGGACGATGGCCGCCCCGATGCGCTCGCGGCGCTCGACCGGTTAGGCAACGCCTATCTCGCTTTTGCGCATGCCGAGCCCGCCTATTATTCGGCCATGTTCGAAGGCGGGGTTTCGCCGGCTGCGAGCCCCGAATTACGCGACGCGGCCGAGCGGGCTTTCGCCGTGTTACGGGGAGCGGCCGAGAAACTCTGCGCGAAAATGCCGCCCCAGGGGCGCCCTCCGGCGCTGATGGTCGCACTCCATATCTGGGCCATGGCACATGGTATCGCTTCGCTGTTCGGACGCGGCGACGCCGCGCGCCGTGCGTTGCCGATGTCGGCGGCCGAACTGCTCGAGGCCAATGTCTTGATTTATCTGCGCGGCCTGGGTGTGACTGCCTAGCTCCCCGAAGGCCCTTGACAACGGAAAATGGCGATGTAAATGTTATTTACATTCACACGACGGTTTGCACACGAGAGGTCAGCCATGCCCATCGCAGCAAAGCTTGATGAGTTCGGAAAGCCAGCGTGGATCGCGCTCATGATTCTCGGCTTCTTTGCCTGGTGGCCGCTGGGCTTGGTCGTCCTCGCCTTCATCATCGGGAGCGGACGAATGGGTTGTTGGAATCATCACGGCACGGATCGCGGCATGAGCCGATGGCAAAACAAAATGGAGCGCATGCAGGACAAGATGGAGCGCATGCGCGCCAAGATGGATGGACGGGCCGGCGGCGACTGGTGGGGCTCTGCACCGTCGAGCGGCAACCGGGCCTTCGACGACTACCGCCAGGAAACGATGCGCCGCCTCGAAGACGAACAGCGCGAATTCAAGGAATTCCTGGAGCGCTTGCGCTTTGCCAAAGACAGGCAGGAGTTCGACCAGTTCATGGCCGAGCGGCATAACCGGCCGGCCGATCCGGGGTCGCAGCCGCCACCGCCGGCGTAATTCGCCGCGCGCGAGGTTGCCAAAACAATTGGCCGTCCACCTTGCCCAGGTGGGCGGCCCACGCGCTTGCGGCGGAGCGCGGCAGGGTGTCATTAACTCCCCATTAAGCACAGTCAGGCTTCGTTAGGCCGAACGACCGGTGTTGCGCCCTAGTTTGGACAAGTTTCGCGAATGATTTCAGTCCGCCGGTGACGGGTCCGGCTCGGGTCCTCGCGAAATTTCGGGTCTTGGTCGGCGCGCGCTATGCGGCGGCCTGTGTCACGACCCTATGGTCCCGGCGCCAGTGCGCCGCCCCGGTCATGGCCTAGATCTTGAGTCTCGATCCTGGCTCTCGATTTTGACTCTCGATTTTGCCCGCACGGCCGGACCACCGAAAGGGATACCCCATGAATCCAGCCGACATCGTGCCGTCGGTCGCACCAGGGTTGACATCTGACAACCTCTCGCTGTTCCACCTGTTCTTGCATGCCCACTGGATCGTCGAGGCGGTAATGGTCGGCCTGCTGGTGTGCTCGGTCTGGGTTTGGGCGATCGCCATCGACAAAACGCTGTTATTTTCGCGGCTGCGCCGTGCTGGGGACACCTTCGAGGCGGCATTCTGGTCCGGCCAGTCGCTCGAGGAGCTCTATAAGGCGCTCGCCGGCCAGCACGGACATTCTACCGGTGCGCTGTTTGTTGCCGCGATGCGCGAATGGAAGCGGAGCCTGGAAGGTCAGGCCCGGTCGTTTGCCGGGCTCCAGATGCGCATCGAGAAGGTCATGAATGTCGCGATTTCGCGCGAGGTCGAGAATATGGAACGGCGGCTTTTGGTGCTGGCGACGGTCGGTTCGGCGGGACCCTTTATCGGCCTGTTCGGCACGGTCGCGGGCATCATGACCAGCTTCCAATCGATCGCCGCCTCGCAAAACACTTCGCTCGCGGTGGTCGCACCGGGCATCGCGGAAGCGTTGTTCGCGACCGCAATCGGCCTCGTTGCCGCCATTCCGGCGACGATTTTCTACAATAAGTTCTCCAGCGAGGTGAACAAGCAGGCGCAGCGGCTTGAAGGTTTCGCCGACGAATTCACGGCGATCCTGTCGCGGCAGATCGACGAGCGCGGCTGAGGACGGGGCGATGGCGGCAAACATCATCAGCGCGGCTGCGGGCGGCGGACGAAAAAACCGCCGTCGGCGGGCGATCATGAGCGAGATCAACGTGACGCCGTTTGTCGACGTCATGCTGGTGCTCTTGATCATATTCATGGTGTCGGCGCCGCTGCTCACCGTCGGCGTGCCGATCGACTTGCCGAAGAGCCAAGCCAAGTCGTTGCAACAAGATAACGAACCGCTGACCGTTTCGGTGAAGATCGACGGCCAAGTCTACCTGCAGAACAACGAGATCAAGCTTGACGATCTGGTGACCAAGCTCAAGGCGATCATCGATGCCCGCAAAGGCGGTCTCGACGACCTCATCTATGTGCGGGGCGACAAGAAGGTTGACTACGGCACGATGATGCGCGTGATGGGGCGGATTTCGGGAGCCGGCTATCATCGGGTCGCGCTGGTCACCGAGGTCGAGCAGGGCGGGCAATGAAGCCTGGCATGACCATATCGTGCATCGGCCACGTCGGCGCGCTGGTATGGGGGCTCGTCGCAATCTCGGCGCAGCCTTTGAACTCTCCTGCGGTCGAGTCGCTGCCGGTTTCTTTCATTTCCGAGAAGGACTTCACGCAACTCACCCAGGGCGCCAAGAACGCGCCGCAATTGAAAATCCCTGACCTGAAGCCGCTCGCCGACAAAGTGGACACACCGAAGGCGGTCGATCAGCTCGCTCCAAAGATTGCTGACAAACCGGCCATCACGACCGACTCGAGCAAGCCCAAACCGGAACCGAAGGCGGATCCGAAACCCGATCCGAAGCAAGCGGACAAAGCCGATAAGCCGAAGACGCCTGACTACAAGCCCGATCAGATCGCCGATCTGTTGAAGAAGGACGCGGCCAAGACTCCGGCAAAGCCGGATGACTCCACGCCGCAAAAGACGGCGCAGAATTCTCCCAAATTCGACGCCAATCAGGTTGCCGAACTGCTCGATAAACGCGAGCCGCAGCGTCAGATCGCGGCCGCCGAGACGCTTAACAGCTTGGCTAATCTCGGCGCTGCGAGCGGCGCGCCAGGCGCACAATTGTCGCAAAGCGAGATCGATGCGTTGCGTGCGCGGCTGAGCCAGTGCTGGAGCCCGCCGCCCGGCGTCGATGCTACGACGAAGATCCATGTTTCTCTTCGGGTGCTGCTCAAACCGGACGGTTCGCTCGCGCGAGAACCGGTGCTGGTCGAGGCGTCGGCATCGGCGTTGGGACCCGCGTTGGCCGAGAGCGCGGAGCGTGCGCTGATGCTATGTCAGCCGTTCACCATGCTCAGGCGGGAGCATTACGATCAGTGGAAAGACCTTCAACTCGACTTCGATCCTCACGAGCTGCTTGGCGGCTGAACCAGACGAATTGAAACACCATGACGCTTTGGCACAGACAGAATATTGCAATGACACGCCGGCGTGCGCTTGCGCTCGGCGCCGCCGCCGGCGGCTTGACGCTTTTGCCGCGCTACGCCGCCGCGCAGACACACGTCGAGATTTCCGGGGGCAATTTCCAGCCGCTGCCGATCGCGATCCCGAAATTCGTCGGCGGCGCTCCGACCGATAGCGACACCGCGGCGGGAGTGAGCCAGATCATCGCCGCAAACCTGCAAAGGAGCGGCCTGTTCGCTCCGATCGATCCCGCCGCCTATATCGAAACCATCTCCAGCGTCGACGCCGTGCCGCGGTTCCCTGATTGGCGCACCATCAACGCGCAAGCGCTGGTTACCGGCGGCGTCACTCAGCAGAGCGACGGGCGTCTGAAGGCGGAATTCCGGCTGTGGGACGTGCTCGCCGGTCAGCAACTCGCCGGCCAGCAATATTTCACCACCCCCGACAATTGGCGCCGCATCGCGCACATCATCTCGGATGCGATCTACGAGCGGCTCACCGGCGATAAGGGCTATTTCGATAGCCGCGTCGTGTTCATCGACGAGACCGGTCCGGCGGAGCGCCGCATCAAGCGGCTCGCCATCATGGATCAGGACGGCGCCAATGTGCGCTATCTCACGCGCGGCGACGATCTGGTGGTGACGCCGCGCTTTTCGCCCAATTCGCAGGAGCTGACCTATATGGCCTTCGGCTCCGAGGACCCGCGCGTGCTGCTGCTCAACATCGACACCGGCCAGCGCGAAGTGGTGGGCAATTTCCCCGGCATGACCTTCTCGCCGCGCTTTTCGCCGGATGGCCAGCGCGTTGTCATGTCGCTGGAGCAGAACGGCGTCGCCAATATCTATTCGATGGACCTGCACTCGCGCACCACGACGCGGCTGACCGATTCCGCCGCCATCGACACCTCGCCCTCCTATGCGCCGGATGGGTCGCGCATCGTGTTCGAGAGCGATCGCGGCGGCACGCAGCAGATTTACATGATGAGCGCGGGCGGCGGCGCAGCCAACCGGCTTTCCTTCGGCGAGGGCCGCTATTCCACGCCGGTCTGGTCGCCCAGGGGCGATTATATCGCCTTCACGCGCCAGGGCGGCGGCGGCTTCGCCATTGGCGTGATGAAGCCGGACGGAACCGGCGAGCGCATCCTGACCGAGGGCTTCCACAACGAGGGCCCGACCTGGGCGCCCAATGGCCTTTACCTGATGTTTTTCCGCAATGGCGGCGGCGGCTCGAAAATTTTCATGGTCGATATTTTCGGGCGCGGCGAATTCCCTGTGCCGAACCCCAGTTTCGCCTCGGACCCCACCTGGAGCCCGCTGCTCGGCTGATTTTGCCCAAAAAGCCCGCAATTCGAACGATTTGCAGGCCTTTCGCCGCAATCTGGCCAAGAACCCTTTGTTAACCATGTCGGCAATCGAGCGAAGGCGATTGACGTTGTTCAGGGTTCGTCAAGGTTACGAAAACCTTCGCTTAATGATTGGCGGCGTAGGACTGACACCAACAGTCCCGTCAGCCACAGGAGCGCGTCGGATGAAGGTTTTGGCCAAGAATAATGGAATGAAATTCGCGGCGGTCCTCGTTGCGGCTCTGGCTCTGGGCGCCTGCGCCAAGAACCCAACCGACATGGACGGTCTCGACGGTCGCGGCGGCCCCGGCGCGGCGCGCCCCGGCTCGACCCAGGATTTCGTCGTCAATGTCGGCGATCGCGTCTTCTTCGACAGCGATTCCTCGGAAATCAACGCCACCGGCCAGACCACGCTCGACAAGCAGTCCCGCTGGCTGAACCAATATGGCAATTACGCCTTCACCATCGAAGGCCATGCCGACGAGCGCGGCACCCGCGAATATAATTTCGCGCTCGGCGCCCGCCGCGNNGGTCGCAGAACCGTCGCGCGGTCACCGTGCTCAAGGGCGGCAACTGATCCCATTCGCGTCATGGCGAATTTCGGCTCCGGCGCCCCAAGGGCTCCGGAGCCTTTTTTTGGCTGGACCTTCGCCACTTTTTCTCCGTAACGCTGCGCCACATATGCTAAGCAAAATCGAGTCGCCCAAAGAGCGGGGATAGGCATGAATTCGGCACGTCCGAGAGGAATTTCGAGGGGTCATTTGCATTTGCGCAAGTCCCTGGTGGTCGCCATGGCG
>PLTE01000078.1 GCA_003164375.1 Hyphomicrobiales bacterium
GCTATCTCACGCGCGGCGACGATCTCGTGCTCACGCCGCGGTTCTCGCCGTCGACGCAGGAGATCACCTATATGGCCTACGGCCAGGGCGACCCGCGCGTCTATCTTTACAACATCGAGACCGGCCAGCGCGAAATTGTCGGCAATTTTCCCGGCATGAGTTTTTCGCCGCGGTTCTCGCCGGACGNNGGACGGCCAGCGCGTCATCATGAGCCTGCAGCAGGGCTCGAACTCCAACATCTTCGTCATGGATTTGCGCTCCAAGGCGACGACGCGCCTGACCGACACGCCGGCGATCGACACCGGGCCGTCCTATTCACCCGACGGTTCGCAAGTTTGCTTTGAATCCGATCGCGGCGGCCGCCAGCAGATCTACGTCATGGCCGCGACCGGAGGAGCGGCACAGCGCATCAGCTTCGGCGACGGCAGCTATTCGACTCCGGTGTGGTCGCCGCGCGGCGACTATATCGCCTTTACCCGGCAGGGGGCCGCCAAGTTCGCGATCGGCGTGATGAAGCCTGACGGCAGCGGCGAACGCATCCTTACCGAAGGCTTCCACAACGAAGGGCCGACATTCTCGCCGAACGGGCGGGTGATCATGTTCTTCCGCGACCCGGGCGGCACGTCGGGGCCGTCATTGTTCACGGTCGATATTTCCGGACGCAACGAGCAGCGGGTTACCACCCCGAGCTATGCGTCCGACCCGGCATGGTCGCCGCTATTGTCGTGACCGGCGACACGCTTTCACACGGTCGCCGTATTGACGCCTCATTAACCATTGCAAAAGCTTTCCGGGAAATCCGAGGGTTCGAGCTATCTTCGCAAGGCCGCATCAAGGTTGACGGAACGTTCGCTTAACGAAAGCGCTGCTAGACCCGCTACAGACCAACCATGTCCGGTCACGATGTAAGTAATGGAGGCACCGGAATGCACATGGCGAATATCTTGCGCGGCGCCAAGTTCGCCGCGATCGTCATGGCAACGCTCGCGATTGCGGGCTGCGCTAAACAGGCCGATCAAAATGCTGCCTTGGCAGGCTCCGCCGCGCCCGGCAGTCAACAGGACTTCGTCGTCAATGTCGGCGACCGCGTATTCTTTGAAACCGACTCCTCGGAGTTGACGGACCAGGCGCGCGCGACGCTCGACAAGCAGGCGCAGTGGCTGTCGAATTACAGCCGCTACTCCTTCACCGTCGAAGGCCACGCCGACGAGCGCGGCACGCGCGAATACAATATCGCGCTGGGCGCCCGCCGCGCCGAGACGGTGCGTGAGTATCTGATCTCGCGCGGTATCACGGCGCAGCGCATGCGCACGATCTCCTACGGCAAGGAACGGCCGGTCGCATTGTGCAACGACATTTCCTGCTGGTCGCAGAACCGTCGTGCCGTGACCGTGCTCGACCAGAGCTCGTAGCCACTTCGCAGCGTCAGAAGAGGATAGAGGATATCGATCGGCGCCGTTATGGCGCCGATTGCGTTTGTAGGCCGAAGTTTGCCCTAGCAAATTTGTCCTTGCCAATGCGAGGACGAAGTCGGATCGTAGTCGAGCCGCCGCGGCGTGGCATCGATTGCGTCACCATTCGTCTTCGCAGTTTTATTTAAAAGGTTCGGCCATGACCTCTTCCATGACCTCTGCCGTGACCTGTGTCATGCCCCACAGTTGGCTTGTCCGCGCAGCGTTTCTGCTGGCGATCGCCGGTGTTGCCGGCTGCGGTCAGAATAACCAATACGCCGCGCCGCCGCCGCCCAAGGTCACCGTCGCCGCGCCCGTCGCGCAGGACGTCACGCGCTATTTCGACGCCACCGGTAATACGGCGGCGGTCAATTCGGTCGATCTCGTCGCGCGCGTGCAGGGCTTCGTGCAGGCGATCAGCTACACCGACGGCGATTTCGTGAAAAAAGGCACCTCGCTGTTTACGATCGAACCGGAGCCTTACAAGCTCAAGGTCGACGCCGCGAAGTCCGCGGTCGTCAGCGCCCAGGCAACCCTGACCCAGGCCCAGGCCGAGTTCCAGCGCCAGGCCGATCTGATTACCAGACAGGTCTCGACCCAAGCCAATTACGACAAGGCCCTGGCGCAGCGCGATTCGGCGCAAGCCGATCTGCAATCGGCACAGGCCAACGAGAAGCAAGCCGAGATCAATCTCGGCTACACCGACGTGACCGCGCCGTTCGACGGCGTTGTGACCGCGCGTCTGGTCTCGATTGGCGGATTGGTCGGTGCGAGTTCGCCGCCGACGGTTCTTTCCACCCTCGTGCAGCTCGACCCGATTTGGGTGAATTTCAACGCCAGCGAGCGCGACGTGCTGGAAATACGCGCCACCCTGGCCGCCCGCGGCCAGACGACGGCCGATCTCATCGGTATGCCTGTCGAAGTCGGGCTGCAGAACGAAGCCGGCTATCCGCACAAGGGCAAGCTCGATTACGTGGCGCCGAATGTCGATCCGTCGACCGGCACTCTCGCCGCGCGCGCAAGCCTGGAGAACGGCGGCCGCGTCCTGCTGCCCGGTTATTTCGTGCGGGTGCGCGTCCCGGCGCGGACGCGACCGGCGCTCTTGGTGCCCGATGACGCGCTCGGCAGCGATCAGGGTGGGCGCTACGTGCTCGTCGTCAATAAAGACAACGTGGTCGAGCAGCGCAAAGTCGAGCCGGGACAGCTCGTCGGCGATTTGCGCGTCATTGAAACCGGCCTCGCCAAGGACGACCGCGTGGTGGTGGGCGGCATCATGCGCGCCATCCCGGGCGAGAAAGTCGACGCCGAGCAGCGCTCCGCGTCGGCCGCAAACTAGCGTGTCGCGGTCTTAACGATGATCTCGAAATTCTTCATCGAGCGCCCGGTTCTCGCGAATGTTCTCGCCATCCTGATGATTCTGATCGGCGCGGTCGCGCTCTATGCTTTGCCGATCGCGCAGTATCCCGACGTCGTGCCGCCAACCGTGCAGGTGACGACGCGCTATCCGGGCGCCAGCGCACGCACGCTGATGGATACCGTGGCGCTGCCGATCGAGCAGCAGGTCANNGACCTTCAAGATCGGCACCGACCTCGATGCGGCGCAGATTCTGGTGCAGAACCGGGTGGCGAGCGCGCTGTCGTCGCTGCCGCAGGCGGTGCAGGCCCAAGGCGTCACGGTCCAGAAACGCTCGACCGCGATCCTCTTGTTCGTCACTTTGACGTCGCCGAACGACGCGTTCGACAGCCTCTATCTCGCCAATTACGCCACCATCAATCTCAAGGACGAGCTGGCGCGACTGCCCGGCGTCGGCAATGTCAACATTTTCGGCGCCGGCCAGTA
>PLTE01000139.1 GCA_003164375.1 Hyphomicrobiales bacterium
TCGGGCGGCGAGCAGCAGATGCTGACCATTGCACGCGCGCTGATGATGAAGCCGAAGCTGTTGATCCTCGACGAGCCGACACTCGGCTTGGCGCCCGTCATCCTCGAGCAACTGTCCAAAGCTCTGGAACGGCTGCGGCAGACCACGCCGATCACCGTGCTGCTTGGCGAGCAGAACGTCACCTTCGCGCTGCCGCATGCCGACCGCGTCTATGTGCTCGAACATGCCCGCATCGTCTGGGAGGGCGAACCGGCGGCCTTCGCGGCAGGCGCCGGGGCCGGGTATTTGTAGGTCGTGGATTTAAATCCCTAAGTGGGTTAATCTTTCACGGTTGTGGTCGGGAGATGCAGCCCGCAATGGCTGATTACTACCCTGTTCTTGCCCGCGCAGTTTCGCGCTTGGCAAACAATACCGTGCAGGCACGCCGCGAATTGTATGCGCACGCACGAACGATCATCGTTGAACAATTCCCTGGCCGCGACCGACAGCAATTAACGCCACAGGCAATGCGTGAGCGGGCCGCGCTCGAAACGGCCATCCGCAGAGTGGAAGCGGAGACGCGTTCCGGTCAAACTCGGAACAAGCGTGAGCCGGCCCCGGCGCAAGCGCCGGCGGCCCGCGCCGCCATAACCGACGCCGAACCTCAATCCAAAACGACCGCGCGAAGTCTTGCGAAGATCCTTGCGGCCCTGCAATCGGACGAGCCGCGTGGCGGCGCTCCTCCGGGGGCCGATCTCGTGCCTATGAACGCGACAAAGGCCGGGCCACCAAGCGTCCCAGCTGAGACGATCGCCGCCGGCGGCAACCGGAGATCGAACGCGACCGCAGAATTGGAGGGCGTTCCTCATTCGCTCGGCACAATGTTTTTCGGCATCGCTTATATCGCGGCAGCGACGGCCTTCACCGGCGTAACCTATATCCGCAGTATCGTGTGGCTGTACCGGGGCGTGATCGGTTATCCGACGCTGCTGGTCGTGATGGCGATCACGCTTGCTCTGTTCATAGTCCCGCCGATCGTTATTTTTCGAAAAGCTTCGGCTCCACCGACCACCGGTCCGTTACTGCGTTTCATCCACGCGGCATCGCGGCGGGTGTTTTAGGCAAACCTTTTGCTGGCGTCGCTTCGGTGGCCTGCTATTTGCTCGCAGCGACCGCAGGGACGAAGGCGGCGTCTTTGACATTTGTCTGTTGACTAATGACCAACTGCCAACGGCCGTCCCGCCTCACCACGACACGAACATTATGATACGGCTTGCCGCCACGGTACGGCACGTGATCGGAGACCATCACGGCCGCGGCCGGCCCAAAGTCGAATATCTGCATCTTGACGATCGGATCGCCGGGCGCGCCGACTTTGTTGGCCTGCTGTTTGCGTGCGATCACCATGCGCGCGGGTTTGTCCCGGATGGTCGTATTGTTGATGATGAGGAACTCGTCGCCGATGTCCTTGTCCCAGCCGTCGACGTCGTAGTTCAGTTCCTCCGTTTTGGTCTTCTGCCAGGTCGCAAGGATCTCCTTGTCCATCTTCGTGGTCGGCTTGTAGGGCACGGTCCGGCACGGATTGTCGCAGTCGCCATGTCCGGCCGCGATCTCGACCGAAGCCTGCGGCGCCGGCGTGACGACGGTGTCCAACGCCACGAAAGCCTTCCACCCTGACGGCCGCTTGACCCAAATCCGGAGAAACCGCGCGCCGTGATGACTGCCGAGAACCGTCGCGACGGATCCGTAGAAGTGCGTCTGCACGTCCGACTCGTCGCCGTTCGTGCTTGCCAAGCCGGACGGATCGGCCAGCACTTCGGACTTGCTATGAATTTTGCCGTCGGTGTCGGTGAACGTGAATTTTGAATCAAGCAGTCCGGAAATTGCGTCCTTGTCCTTGTTACCGAGCGCGCGCGAAAGTCCATGGTCGGCGTTCAGCGCAGCCTTCTCGGTATCGGCGGCTATGGCGGGAATACGCGTCGAAAAGATTGTGACGAACGTGCAAAATGAAAAGGCGAGCACATTGATCGCAGATTGCCGCATGGCGTTTCCTTTGTGTTCTTTATGGTTATAGGCCGGGTAGAAATTGGCGGGCGGCCGACGAAAATTGCGCTCCTTCTCCCCCACAGGTCAAGAGCCGGCTTGTCGTGGTGCGCGGCGCGACGGCTTCACCCATACAGGAAATCCAGTACCGCGGTCTCGGCAAGGACGGCCTCGGGAATGCTGTGGCGCGCGGAGCGGGCGCGCTCTTCGGCGGTCTGCGTCGCCTGCAGATAGGCGCCGAGGTGGCGCGCACGCTCGATGATTTTTCTATTTTCGGGCAGCCGTTGCGCTTCGAAGCGCCGCAACGCGCCTTCGACATCCTCGGCATCGAGCGCCACCGCAAGCGCGGTCGCATCGTCGGCAGCCTTGGAGACGCCGGCCGCGACGTGCGGTCGCGCTACCGCGGCCGCGTCGCCGATGACGGCGACCCGGCCGAAGGCAAGCCGCGGAGACTCCAGATCGTAGATCGGCTGCAGGATCGGCTCATCGATCAGGCGCACGATGTCGCGGAATTGCGGCGCCAACAGCCGCTCGGCCGCAGCCCGCATGGCGGCGATCGGCTCGGCGCGAATGAGCGGCGGCGGGATCGAGACCGAATGGGTAACGCCGGTTTTGTCGGTCAGAAGCCGCGGCAGCTCCGTCGCTTCGTCCGCCGGGCGATACCACACCACGTTGTAGCGGCGCTGCCCCTCGCGCAACTCGTTGTCCGGCCCGGTTACCGGATAACCGAGACATTGCTCGCCGGGTGGCAGGCAGAACGTCATCAGCATGAAAAGCTCGCGGTGGATCGCCGGCGGGATCGCGCTTTCCGGCAACAGCGCGCGCCAAGCGACATAGCCGGCGTAGAGCGGCATGATTTCGGGCAGGCATTGCTGGCGCACGGTCGAGCGCAAGCCGTCGGCACCAATGAGGAGGTCGGCCGCACGCGAGGTGCCGTCGCTGAAATGGGCGGTTACGCCCTGCCCGCTCTGCTCAAATGCTCTAAGCCCGCGGCCGCGATGGTAGTGGCCAAGCGGAAAACCGTCGCGCAGCACGCGATAGACCCGTTCCCAGGCGGTCAGCACCTGGGGGCATTCGAGCGTGATGGCCGTGCGGCCGGCCGCGTCGAGGATTTTGCGCCGCGACATGGCGACGCCGAGATCGCCGGTATCGAGCCCGAGCGCGTTGAGGCGCGCGATCAACTCGGTCTGCGCCACGATGCCGGCGCCCCGGCCAGCCAATTCCTTTTCGACGCGCTCGAAGACATCGACGTCCCAGCCGCGCCGCAACAGCGCGATGCCGGCCAGAAGCCCGCTCATCGACCCCCCGATAATCAGCGCGCGGCGCTTCCTCTCCATTGCGTATACCCTGCTATTTACCTGGCCATTTACCTGGCTATTTCCTTGACTATTTCCTTGGGCAGAAGAGTTTTCTATAGTGTGCCTACAAATCTTGGAGGAACACCATGGCTCTGACCATGCTGGATAAAGCATCCGATCATGCCGACAAATCGGCATGGCCGCCCGCCATAGCCGCCGAGTTCGAGCGCGAGCGGCAAAATAATAACGGCTGTGTCGGCTCCACGCTGCTTTCGGAGAACGAGCGCGTGCGGGTTTGGATCATACGGCTGGCGCCCGGCGAGCGAATAGGCTTCCATCGCCATGTGCTGGATTATTTCTGGACCGCAGTCACGGGCGGGCGCGGCCGCCAGCATGTCCATGACGGCACCACCGTCGAATATAGCTACCAGCCCGGCGAGACCCGGCACGAAACCTATGGCCCCGGCCAGTACAAGGTCCACGACCTCGAAAATCTCGGCGACAAGGAGATGGTCTTTATGACCATCGAATTCCTCAACAGCGCCAACACGCCGCTCGCCATACCGGACCGGGTGCGCGCCGCAGCGTAATACCTCCCTCTCCCCGCAGGGCGGGGAGAGGTTTTCAATAGCCAATTCGTAGCGCTTCCTGCACACTCGCGTGCGGCTGAGTAAACGAGTGTGGGGCAAAGTGGCCGAGTAATGATTTTTTCCTTCGACCTTCTCATCAACGCGGTGGTATCGGGCATCCTGATCGGTGGCTTCTATGCGGCCGTGACATGCGGCGTGTCGATTTCGTTCGGCATCCTCGACATCGTCAACATCGCGCATCCCGCCTTCATTATTCTCGGTTCCTACGTTGCCTATATCGTCAATACGACCTTCGGCCTCGATCCGATCCTCACCGCGATCATCGTGACGCCTCTGTTCTACGCACTCGGCGCCGGCATTTATCAGGTCTATTACGTCTCGTTCGAAAAGCGCGGCCAGGAATCGCTGCGCGGGCTCGCGTTCTTCTTCGGTCTTCTGTTCATCACCGAAGTGTCGCTCGTTTTGTATTTCGGCGTCGATTACCGCTACGTCGACGCGGCCTATATCGGTCCGTCCGTGCACGTCGGCGGCCTCGACATGCCGCTGCGCATCCTGGTGCCGTGCCTGGTTTCGCTCCTGCTCATTGCGGTGCTGCAGTTTATTCTCAAGCACACCTTCATCGGCCGGGCGATCATGGCCGTGGCGCAGGATCACTTTGCGCTGCGTCTGATGGCGATCGATCCGGTCCGCATCAAGCGCATCGCGTTCGGCATTTCGATTGCGACAGCGTCACTGGCCGGCGCCTTTCTGATCATCATCCAACCGGTCGAGCCGTCCGTCGGGCGCGAATATATCGGCCGGATCTTCGCGATCTGCGTGCTCGGCGGCATGGGCAGCCTGCCGGGAACCGTGATTGCCGCGATGCTGCTCGGCATCGTCGAAAGCCTGACCTCGACATTCTACGGCCCGTCATGGGCACCCGCCGTGTCGTTCGGCCTCCTGCTTTTGACGCTGGCGGTACGACCGTCCGGCCTGATGGGACGGTGAACCGTGCGAACGCCGCTGTTCCTCCTGATCTGGTTCGTCATCGCCGCCGCGGTGTTCGCGGGTGCGATCGCGTTCGGCAACGATTACGTATTTTTTGCCGGCTATGTCGTGCTGCAATATGTCGTGCTGTCGACCGCCTGGAACATTCTCGGCGGCTATTGCGGCTATGTGAATTTCGGCTCCGCCGCCTTCTTCGCGCTCGGCGCCTATTCGACCGTCGCCATTTACAAATTTTATCCGCTGCCGATTCCCCTCCTGTTGGTGTTCGGCGGCGCAGTGTCCGGCCTGGTCGGCCTAGGCATGGGCTATCTGACCCTGCGGCTGCGCGGCGCGTTTTTCGCCATCGCCACGCTGGCGCTCGCCGTCGTCATGGAGACGCTGGTCGTCAACTGGGATTACGTCGGCGGATCGCGCGGCGCCTATATCATCCGCCCCGAGGAGATCGCTCCGATCGGCAACTACATCCGCTATTTGTTCCTGATCATGCTGCTGCTCGCCGTGGCGGCGATAACGACCGCGCGGTTGATCGAGCACTCGCGGCTCGGCTACGGTTTCGCCACGATTCGTGACGACGAGCTTGCGGCGGAAGCCTCGGGCGTGCCGACGCTGCGATTGAAACTCATCGCCACCACGATTTCCGGCGCGCTGATGGGAATGGCCGGCGCGCCATTTCCCTACTACATCGGCTATTTGCAACCGTCATCGACCTTCGGGCTGGAATACGCCGTCAACTCGATCGCCATGCCGCTGATCGGTGGCACCACGAGCTGGGTGGGTCCGCTGATCGGCGCGATACTGCTTGGCTCGCTGCAGCAGATCGCCACCGTCACGATCTCCTCGGCTGTCAATCTGTTGATCGTCGGCTGCCTTTTGGTCGGCTTCGTCATCGTCGCGCCGAACGGCATCGTCGGACTGGTTCATAAATATCTGCAGCGCAAGCCGGACGATTTCGTCGGCCGCCGCCGCGTCGATCCGGACGCGCCGGAGCCCGCGCCGTGACCGAGCTCCTTCGCATCGATAATCTCGGCAAGCGCTTCGGCGGCTTCATCGCGCTCGAGAGCATTTCGCTTTCCGTGCCGGCCGGCGAGCGCCTCGGCCTCATCGGTCCCAACGGCTCCGGCAA
>PLTE01000072.1 GCA_003164375.1 Hyphomicrobiales bacterium
CGATGACAATCGTGGACACGATCTTCAAGGCGCTGGCGCCGGCGATACCCAATCGCGTGATTGCCGGACATCATGCCGACCTCGTCGTCGGCCGCGTCAATGGCCGGCGTCCGACCGACAATAGCTTCTACATCTACCTTGGCGGCTTGATTGGCGGCGGCTGGGGCGCCAAGCACGATAGCGACGGCATCAACGCCACCATCGCCATCAACGACGGCGATACCCATAACGGCCCAAGCGAGCAGGTGGAGGCGAAGTTTCCCTTGCTGGTGGAACGTTACGCGCTGCGCCCCGATTCCGGCGGCGCCGGAAAATTCCGCGGCGGGCTTGGCACCGAGCAGGTCGTGCAAATGCGCGGCAGGATCTCATTCAATGCGCAGATGGATCGGGTGAAGTGCCGACCCTGGGGCCTCTATGGCGGACTCGCAGGTTTCGGCAATGCAGTCGCGATCCATCGCTTCGGCGAGGACGAACGTCGTTTCGACAACGGCAAGGCCTTCGACTTGGTGCTTGAGCCGGGCGACGCCTACATTCTGCGGTCCGGCGGCGGCGGCGGCTACGGCTCGCCGCTTGAGCGTGAGCCCGACAAGGTCGCTCACGACGTGCGTCAAGGCTACATCACGCGGCAATCGGCGGAACGCCACTATGGCATCGTGTTTCGCGACGGCACGCTCGATGTCGATATCGTCCGCACTCAAGCGCGGCGCGAAGACATGCGAGCCCAAGGATTGCCGATCGACGATCCCGAACCGCCGGAAGCCGCCGCGGCAGGCCACGAGCATCATCATCGCCATCATCGCCATCAGCATCAGGATCTGACGGCGGAGGAACGCCTTGTGGTCGCCATGGCTGGGCGGTGCTGTTCCTAGGGTGCGGCAAGAGTTCAGCGTTTGGTCAGTTCGGATACCCCATCGGCAGGGCAAAAAGCCAAAACCAAGAAACTAAAATCAAAAGCTTGACAAGGGAGCGATCGATGAGCCGGGACACCGTGACAAGTGGCGCTTGGAGACAAAGCGCGGTTACAGCCTTCGCCATAGCCTGCATGGGGTTGGCGCCGTTTGGCGCCGCGCCGGCCGTGGCGCAATCGGGCGAGCCCATCACCATCGGCTTCATCAGCGAATTGAGCGGGCCTTACTCTTTCTTCGGCACGTCCTGCAAGCAAGGCCTCGAATTTGCCGAGAAGAAGATCGCGGCCGAAGGCGGCGTTCTCAATCGCCCGCTGACCTTCAAGGTCATGGACGACCAGACCAATCCGGCCCAAGCCGTCGCCGCGGCGCGCAGCCTCGACGTTCAAGACAATGTTCTAGCGCTGACCGGACCGACCAGTTCGGATATCGCGCTCGCTATCTACGGTTATGCCGAGCAGAACAAGGTGCCTTTCGTGGTGCCGGTGGCCGCCTTTGCGCAGCTTACCAAGCCGGGCACCAAATACACTTTCCGCGTCGAGCCCGATGCAGTCGGCTGGGGTTATGCCGCGGCGAAGTTCGTCGCCGCGCGTAAAGCCGGAGCCAAGCTCGCGCTGATGTACACCGACAATGCGCTGGCGCGCGCCATCACCGCGGGCATCAAATACCAGGCGGAAAAGGAGAATGTGAGCATCGTCGCCGATATCCTGTTCCCGCAGGGCAGCAACGACGCCACGGTGCAGGCGGCGCAAGTGGCAGCGGCGAAGCCGGATTTCGTCTATCTCGCCACCGTCGGCGCCTTCGACGTCACCACCACCAACCAGCTGCTCGACCTCGGTATCAAGCCCGAGCAGATCATCCACAATGTCGGCGCGACCAGCACGCTGCTCGGCTACGGCGCCCGCAGCGTCGGCTCGAACTACGGCACATTCTTCGACGCCAATCTCGACAACGTGACGGCGGAAGGACACAAATTCATCGACGACTTCGTTCAACAGGTCGGGCGCATCCCGTCTTACGTGGAAAACTACTGCTACAACACCGCCTATATCATCAAGACCGCGATCGAAAAGGCGGGTGGTGCGGATCGCGAGAAATTCCGCGACGCGATGTCGTCGCTCAATATGGTCGAGCCGACCTCGGGCGTGCCGATCTCCTTCGATAAGAACGGCGCGCGCAAAGAGTACATGTATTACATGCAGCTCACCGGCATCGCCGCGAAGAGCTATACCGCAAAAAGGCTATTCTATATCGAATGGGCCCCGGAAACGCTGCCGGTCTATGACCTTGTGAAGTAAGCCTGCCAGCGGCGCGGCCGAGATCGCCAAAGCCAAGTCACGTCGATGTCATGACCACAAGCGCCATTCTGCTGATCGCGATATCGGTGATCACGACGGGACTGGTGCTCGGCGTCATTTTTTCCCTGGTCGCCGCCGGCGTCACTATTGTTTACGGCAGCATCTGGCTGCCCAACGCGTCGAATGGCCAGTTCTTCCTGACCGCGGCGTTGATCTGCTGGAGCTTTGTCACCTGGCTCGCCGTACCGATCTGGGTGGCGGCACTGCTGACATTGGCGGTGAGTCTGCCGATCAGCTATCTGTTGGAGGCGACGCTGATCCGGCGCTTCTACGACGTGCCCGATCGCAATATCGCCTATTTCGTACTGACGCTCGGCGTCACTCAGATTCTGTCTGGCATCTTTTCCGTCACCTATGGCCGCTGGAGCGACCAATTCAATCTGCCGCCGATGATCGCGGGCGTCACGTTCATCGGCCCGTTCCCGATGACCAACAACCGCATCTTCGTGCTTGGCGCGGCGAGCGTGCTGCTCGCGCTGTTGTTCGCGATGCTGCGGTTCCACCCCTACGGCCGGGCGTTGCGCGCGGTATTCCAAAATCGCGAGGCCGCGGCGCTGCGCGGCGTCAATGTGCGCGCCATTTATAGGCTGTCGTTCGCGCTCGGCATGCTGTCGATATTCGCGGGCGGCATCCTCTACGGCATGGCTTATAGCTTCGATTTGACGGTGGCCTGGACCATGGCGGTGACCGCCTTCGCTATCATGATCGTCGGCGGGCCGGGCTCGGTGCTCGGCGCGGTCGTGGTCGGCATGGTGTTCGGCTTTACGCAGGCCGGGGTGAGCACCTTCACCAGTCCGACTTTGGCGACCTTTTCCTATCTCGCGGCGATGCTCATCATCCTCTTGCTCAAGCCCTCCGGGCTATTTTCACGATGAGGCGCTATCTGCGCAGCGCGATCACACCGCAGCTTCTGCTGTTGCTGGCGGCCGCAATCGCCTTGGCCGTGGTTGTGAGCGGCAACCGGTTTTTCGCCTTCGTCCTCGGCATTACCATGATCAGTATCCTATGGGCCGCCGGCATGAATCTTCTTACCGGCTATACCGGGCTGGTCTCGCTCGCTTTTGCCGGGATCGCCGGCATCAGCGCCTATGGCACAGTGGGATTGGTCATGCGCTGTGGCTGGTCGTTCTGGCTGGCGATGCCGGTCGCGGTGCTCGGTGCGGCGGTCGTCGGCGTGCTGCTCGGATTGCCGTCATTGCGGCTGAAAGGTTTCTACTTCGCGCTCTCGTCGCTCGTCATCCAGACCGTGCTGAGCCTCGGCTTCGTCTATTTCATAGGCCTCACCAACGGCGACACCGGCATCAGCCAGATTCCACCGCCCGATATTCCGCTGACCGGCGTTTCTTTCCACGGTATCGGTTTCGACTTGCTGTTGACGTTCGCGGCGTGGCTCAGCCTCGCCGCCACCTGGGCGATCGCCCATTCGCCGTTCGGCCGCCGCTTGGTCGCCATCCGCGAAGACGAAGTGCTGGCGGAGGCTATCGGCATCGATGTCATACGCAACAAGATGCTGGTGTTTTTCGTCGGCTCGCTCTACGCCGGCGTCGGCGGCGCGCTCTATGCGACCTATGTCGGCTTTGCCTCGCCGCGAAGCTTCGATCTGTTGTCGAGCTTGAGCATCTGGCTGATGGTCGCGTTTGGTGGCCGCGGGACCTTCATGGGGCCGGTCGTCGGCGCGCTCATTCTCGCGCCGGTTCCCTTCATGCTGCAGCAATACGACACGCTCAAGGACGTGATCTACGGTGCCCTGATCATCGCGGTGATCGTGCTGATGCCCGGCGGCGTTTACGGCACGCTGCTGGCCTATGTCCGGCGCTTGCCGTCGCTGAAACGCTATCTATCCAAACAACGTGGGGGTGTTCCGAATGACGGATCTGTTCGTCGCTCGTGACCTCTGCAAGCGCTTCGGCGGCCTGCAGGCACTGCGCAATGTCGACGTCGTGCAGCGCGCCGGCGAGACGCTCGGCATGATCGGACCCAACGGTTCGGGCAAGACATCCTTCGTCAATGCGGTGACCGGCGAACTCGCGCTCGATAGCGGCACAATCGATTTCGCCGGTCGCGATATCACTGGCGTACGCCCGCACAAGGTGGCGCGGGCGGGGCTCGCACGGACGTTCCAGGCGGTGCGTATCTTCGCCAGGCTGTCGGTGCGCGACAATCTGCAGACCGCCATGCTGGTTCTCGACGACGCGGCGAATTCGCTCGAGGCTGAGGAACGCGTCGAACTGCTGCATTGGCTCAAGCTCGATCACCGGCTCGACGCCGTGGCCGGAAGCCTGACGCTGTTCGAGCAGCGCCGGTTAGAGCTTGCCATGCGTCTGATGATGCGGCCGCAATTGATCATGCTCGACGAACCGGTCGGCGGTCTGGCTCCGGGCGAAATTCGCGCCATGATGCAGATCCTCAACGAACTCAAGGCGCGCTGCTCGATCTTCGTCATCGAGCATACGATGCGGGTGATCCGCGAGCTTGCGGACCGGGTCGTCGTTCTCATCACCGGCGAGAAGATCGCCGACGGGCCGCCCGTCGACATCCTCAAGGACCAACGCGTGATCGAGCAATATCTCGGGACCGCCCATGCTTGACGTCGAAGCCCTGGTCATCAAATACGGTCCGTTCCTCGCACTCGACGGTGTCAGCGTCAAAGTAGGCGAGGGCGAGATCGTCGGCGTCATCGGCGCCAACGGCGCGGGCAAGAGTTCGCTGGTGCGCGCAATCGCGGGACTGGTACCGGCGGCATCCGGCCGCGTGGTGTTCAAGGGCCAGGAACTCGGCGCTGAGCCAGCGTATCAACGCAACCGAATGGGCATTGCGCTCGTTCCCGAAGGGCGCGGGCTATTTCCGCGCATGTCGGTCGAGGAGAACTTAATGATGGGCGGCTATCCGCTGCCCGAGCGCCAGCGCATGGCGCCCAATATGCACCGCTGCTTCGGTCTGTTTCCGGTCTTGCGCGAGCGGCGGCATCAGCTCGCCGGTACACTGTCGGGCGGCCAGCAGCAGATGTTGGCCGTCGCCATGGGGCTGATGTCCGAGCCGCAGCTTCTGATCCTCGACGAGCCCTCGCTCGGGCTGGCGCCGATCGTCATCGGCGAGATCGGCGAGCGCCTCAAGCTGCTGCGCGCATCGGGCATGACCATCCTCTTGGCCGAACAGAATGCCAATCTCACCGGCAACGTCACCGATCGCATTTACGTGCTGCAGACCGGACGCGTGCGTTACCATGACAGACCGGAGGTTCTGTTCAAGATGCCGGAGGTGGCGGAAAGCTTTCTGAGTATTTGACGACGCTAAGCTTCAGCCGCTGCGCGCGATCGCTCCGTTTTCAAAACTCTCGACGAAAACGCGGCCAATAGCGCGGGTCAGCGTCGCGGCAGTGATGGCGGAGACGCCCAAGCCCACCAGCGCGCCGCCCGGCAGAATGAAGGCGAGCGTCGCAGCGGTGGCGGCGCCGGCGCCGGTGGGCACGGCGCCCCCGATCAGTCCGATGATCGCCGCCCTTGAGCGGTCGCGCTGGAATGGTACCTGATAAAGCTCGCTCAGCTGCTTGACCATCCGCAGGTTCACGGCGGTTACGCCGGCGATATTGACCACCAATAGCGGGTTGAGACCGCCCACAGCGGCATATAGCCGGTGCCGCTCGACAATCTTGCGGGCGAACGAACGCCGTTTCGCCGCCAGCGCTTGCGTCCTCGCTCGATCTTCCTCCGAACCGGCCGGCAGCGGGTCGTTGGCCGCGGGCAGCGCGGAAATCGCGAGTGCGGGTTCGGCTTCGACTTTATCGTAGGCCGTCGCGCCGGCCGGCGCTTCGTTGTCGCGCGCAACGGCGGCCGAGGTCGTCCTCAGGTTCGCGATCGGTCGCGTGATGGCTTTGGGCAGCGGTTTACGCGTCATGCTGCGGCCTGCTGGGCGCCAAGCACCATGTCGACCTCATCGGCGATGGCAGCGATCTCTTTCGCTGCGGGTCCTTTCCAGCTGATGAGGCTCGGGGTCGCGCCCCAGAGGCTCGCCTCGGGATAGGCGACCCGGTTAGTCATCTCGCTCGTAAGTACCGGCAGGCCGGCCTCGGCGAGTTCGGAACGGATGTGTTTGGCGATAACGGAATCGCGCGTCGTCTGCGTCAACAGACAACGGAACACTGGCCGCCGCCCATCGGGACGGTCGGTCAGGATGCCGATCGTATCGAGCATGCGGTCGACATCGAACGGTGACGGCTTGACCGGAACGAGCAAAAAATCTGCCGCCGCGATGCAATCGAGCGTCATCCTGGAGCGAAACCCCGGCGTGTCGATGATGACAAGGCCGCCGCCGCTGGCCAAGCGCCGCGCCGTCTTCGAAGCATCCTCCGTCGCGTCCTCAACCACAGCGACCCCGCCCAGCGCCCGCTCACGTGCGGCGAGGCGAACGATAGAGCGCTGCGGATCGGCGTCGATCAGCGACGGATGCCGGCCGCGCAAATGCCAATAGACCGCAAGGCAGCTCGCCACGGTGCTCTTGCCGCTGCCGCCCTTCATGGTGGCTACCGTGATGATCATGCTCGTCACCTCCAGGGCTCTGTAAAGAATGACGCTGTTACAAAGCGGCGCTGCACATAAGCCAGCGCGGAGCGATTCGGCATGATGATGCTAACGGATTCGGGGCGGGCTGCCTATCTTTATGGCGCCCGAATTCTTTTTGCTCAGGATGTCCGGACTGGGATCGCCAGTGGTTGCCGCGGTCGTTTGAGGAGCGGCCAGCGCACGCGGTAGCGGGGCAGATGGGTTTTGGCCAGACTGAAGCCGCCGAGCAAAAGGCTGGTCCATACCGCCACGCTGAAATAAAGCGACATCCACGGAATTTCGTTGTGCCATTCGACAAAATTGTGGGTGACCGCCCAACGGGTGGCGACGTCGTGCAGGCCGGCCGCGAAGCCGAGGAATTGGCCGCCCTGCGTCAGTTCTGCCTGCCAGCGTGCGACATACATCGGCACGTCCACGGTCGACATGAAGATGACGTAGCCTGTGACGCCAACCGCGGCCGTGGCGATGGCCAAGCGGGCCGCGCCGCGAAAGCTGAGGATGAGGCGCAGCAGCGCAATCGCGATCAGAATGAAGGTCACGGTCCATAGCGAGTTTTCCAAGACGTTGCCCAGAAAATCCGTCGTGATCACCGCGTACCAGGAGCAGCATTCCGCGAGCGCGATCAAGGGCACGATCAGCGTGGCAATATTGTTCGCGGTATCCGACCGCGTGATCTTGCCCAGTTCTCGCAAAACGATGGCCCATTGGACGACAAAGCAGAGCTCGGCGATGGTAGCGACGGATCGCCCGACCAGCACGCTCGAAAGCCAGGTGTCGAACAGACAGATCCGCTGGACATCGGCCCGCGGCAGGATCGAGCGGAATGCGCAGCCGAACACGTAGGCCGCGCTCAACAGCACCAGCGGCTGGGTCCGCATGGGCGACGCCTTGCAGAGGAGGGCGCGGAGCTGAAACCATAGGACGATGTTCGTGGCGCTGACCAGGATCAGAAAGCCCCACCAGATCGCAACCGGATTCGACCAAGTCAGCCAGGCAACACTCATGCGGTAATTCTCATGCGGTAATTCTCATGCGGTAATTCTCATGGGGTAATTCTGATACGCTCACGCGGCCGTCATCGCTCCCTCATAAGATCGTAACACTATCGACACATATGGCCAGAGTAAGTCGCTGCGTGTAGCCGCGGCAGCGGCCCCCTGACGGGCCGAGCCTGGTCCGATTTACAGGCCATTAATGTGCTTAATCTAGGTTTATCGATTGTCGGGCCGTTTTGCCGGTCATGCGGCGGACGGGAGGTGTTTCGATGGTTGTTATCGGCAATTACCGCAACCGCACCGAACTCCGCAAAAAGCCACGACGGCACTTCCATTACACGGCGCGAATCGTAACCGATCAGGAGTCGCCGCCGATCGGTTGTTCGATCGCCGACATTTCGGAATCCGGTGCGCGGCTCGCTCTCGCGGCTGACGAGACGCTTCCGGACAAGTTCGTCCTGCTATTGACGGCAGATGGCCGCACGCAGCGACACTGCCGTGTGGTTTGGCGGGACGGGTTGACCGTCGGCGTCGAATTTCCGCAAGATGACGCCTAGCCGCGCTCTGACGCTGCCGGTCGATGCCCGTCCGCAGCTTTGTCCCGAACGCCCGGAGCGGTCTTTCCAGGCTTTGCCATATTTGCGGCGCAGCAGGCTGGCACCAAAGCGCGGGAAATTCACGCAAGAACGAGCGCGAGTGGGCGTTTCTGATGAGAATGTACCGCGCGCTCCGGAGCCTTGCGGCCGTCGCGGTTGCCGCCATCGCGCTTGGCGGCTGCGGTATGACCGATGGCGCGGGCTCGCTTCTGGTCGATCCGGGCCGCTACAGCGCCTATCATTGCAACGAGCTCGCGGCGCGGTGGAAGGTTCTGGTCGTGCGCGAGAAGGAGCTCCACGGCCTGATCGAAAAAGCCAGCGAAGGCGCTGGCGGCACCGTGATCGGGTCGCTCGCCTACCGCACCGATTACGAATCCATCCTCACCGAGGAGAAGCTATTGCAGCGCGCGGCTGCCGAGAAGAATTGCGGCTTCAACCCCGAATTCCAGAGCGATCAGACTATCCGTTGAGCGGACAAGTGCCGTCGCAACGGAACCTCGGCATTGTCGGCCGGCCGCAAGTTGCGAACAAAACAGGATCGTGATTCAGTCGGATTTGGTTCTCCGTGATTCGGAACTCACCCTCGGCTGATGCAGGCGGCGCGCCTTGAGAAGCTCAATCCGCAACAGCGCCGCGCCGTCGAGCACGGCGGGCTTCCGCTTGCCGATGCGGGCCCGCTCCTGATCATCGCCGGTGCGGGCTCCGGCAAGACCAGCACGTTGGCGCATCGGGTCGTTCACCTCATCGAAAACGGCGCAGATCCGCGCCGCATCATGCTGATGACGTTTTCGCGCCGCGCTGCCGCCGAGATGACGCGGCGGGTCGATCGGATTTTCACTGAGCTGACGCGCGCGTCCAGCGCGGCGGGTGCAATGACCGACTCAATGACTTGGGCGGGCACGTTCCATTCGGTTGGCGCGCGGCTGCTTCGCGAGTACGCGGACGATATCGGGCTGAAGGGTGCGTTCACGATCCACGATCGCGAGGATTCCGCCGATCTGATGAATCTGGTTCGCCACGAACTTGCCTTATCCCAGACCAAAGAGCGCTTTCCGACCAAAGGCACCTGCCTCGCAATCTATTCGCGCGCTGTGAACAGCGAGCTCATGCTCGACGAAGTGCTCGGCACGACGTTTCCGTGGTGCGCGCTGTGGCAGGACGAATTGCACCGTTTGTTCGGCAGCTATGTCGAGGTCAAGCAAGCGCAAAACGTGCTCGATTACGACGATCTCCTCTTGTACTGGGCGCATATGATGCAGGAACCGTCGATCGCGAGCGAGGTGTCGGCCCGCTTCGATCATGTGCTGGTCGACGAGTATCAGGACACCAACCGGCTCCAGGCCTCGATCCTGTTGGCGCTGCGGCCGACCGGCAAAGGCCTGACCGTGGTCGGCGACGATGCCCAAGCGATCTATTCGTTTCGCTCGGCGACCGTGCGCAATATCCTCGACTTTCCCGGTCAGTTCACGCCGCCGGCCGATGTCGTCACGCTGGAACAGAATTATCGCTCGACGCAGCCGATCTTGGCGGCGGCGAATGCGGTGATCGGCTTGGCCGAGGAGCGGTTCACCAAGAACCTGTGGTCCGAGCGCATCTCCCTGGAGCGACCTCGGCTGGTCGGAGTACGCGACGAGGCGGATCAGGCGCGCTACGTGGTGGAGAAGGTGTTGGCGGGCCGCGAGGCGGGACTGGCGCTCAAAGCGCAGGCCGTGCTGTTTCGTACCTCGCACCACTCTGGCCCGCTCGAAGTGGAGCTGACGCGACGCAATATCCCGTTCGTCAAGTTCGGCGGGCTGAAATTCCTCGAAGCAGCCCATATCAAGGACATGCTGGCTTTGCTGCGCTTTGCGCAGAATCCGCGCGACCGTGTGGCAGGTTTCCGCGTCATTCAACTGCTGCCCGGTATCGGCCCGGCAACGGCGGCCAAGGCGCTGGATCGCGTCAATGAACGCTCCGATCCGGTGGCTGGGCTTGCTGAAACTAAACCGCCGCCTGCAGCAGCCGAACACTGGCCCTTGTTCGTGGAAGCGCTTCGTATCGTGCGGTCCGGCGCGGCCGGCTGGCCCGCGGAACTCGATCTCGTCCGGCGCTGGTACGAGCCGCATCTCGATCGCATCCACGACGACGCCGTAGTGCGTCAGGCCGACCTCCTACAACTCGTCCAGATTGCCTCGACCTATCCGAGCCGCGAGCGCTTTCTCACCGAGCTCACGCTCGATCCGCCGGATGCCACCTCAGGCCGCGCCGGCGAACCGCTGCGCGACGACGATTATCTCATCCTGTCGACAATCCATTCGGCGAAAGGGCAAGAGTGGAAGTCGGTGTTTGTCCTGAACGCTGTCGACGGCTGCCTACCGTCCGATCTCGCGACCGGATCGGGTGCGGAAATCGAGGAAGAGCGCCGGCTGTTCTACGTCGCGCTGACGCGGGCGCGGGATCATCTCGACGTGATCGTGCCGCAGCGGTTCTTCGTGCACGGCCAACGCAATAATGGCGACCGCCACATGTACGCGTCGCGAACGCGGTTCGTTCCGACTGGCCTCCTCGAGCATTTCGAATGCTGCAGCTGGCCGTCGCCTGCGGCGAGCGACGCAGTGCCGAAATCCGCGCGCACGCCCGTCGATCTCCGCCAGCGTGTGCGGCGGAGTTGGGGCTAGCTAAAGCGCCGGCCCAACGCGGCGACCTGAAGCATTTTGTGCCGTATCATAGTTGCAGGCTGCGCAAACGTAGCGCGTTGGCGATAACCGACACGGAGCTAAGCGACATCGCAAGCGCCGCCACGATCGGGCTGAGAAGAATACCGAATGCGGGATAGAGGACGCCTGCGGCTATCGGGATGCCGATCATATTATAGGCGAAGGCAAACGCCAGGTTTTGCCGGATATTGCGCATCGTCGCCCGGCTCAAAACGATGGCCCGCGCGATACCGGCAAGATCGCCTTTCACCAAAGTAATCCCGGCGCTCTGGATCGCGACTTCGGTTCCCGTTCCCATGGCGATGCCGACTGCGGCTTCCGCCAAAGCCGGGGCGTCGTTCACGCCATCGCCGGCCA
>PLTE01000042.1 GCA_003164375.1 Hyphomicrobiales bacterium
GCTGCCCTTGAACACGCCGCCATCGGCGGCGCAGTCGCCCACCGCGACCACCCATTTCGGGTCCGGCGTCGCCTGGTAGGTGCGTTCGAGCGCTTGGCGCATGTTGCGCGTGACCGGCCCGGTGACGAGCAGCACATCGGCGTGGCGCGGCGAGGCGACGAAGCGCAGCCCGAAACGCTCGAGATCGTAGAACGCATTGTTGAGAGCATGGATTTCAAGCTCGCAGCCGTTGCAGGAGCCGGCATCGACCTGACGGATAGCGAGGCTGTGGCCGAGCCGGCGTCGCGCCACGCGCGTCACGCTCGCCGCCAATTCGGCAAGCGCGGCGTCGTCCGGCGCCGGCTGAGCTTCCGTCAGCGGCCGATGTGTCAGGCCTTCGAGCAGGGTCCTTCGCATAAGATGCCCTTTTAGTTGCGCATGTTCTTTACGGAAAACCGGTTCCCACTTTTCCTGAACATGCGCTACAGATCGTGCCCCGAATACGAGCAGTTGAACGACTTATTGCAGAGCGGGAAGTCGGCGACGATGTTGCCCTCGATGACAGCTTCAAGAAGTGGCCATTGCAGCCAGGACGGATCGCGCAAGCGACAGCGTGCGACCCGCGGCCCGTCGAGCCGTACCCAAGCGAACACGTCGCCGCGGAAACTTTCGGCAAGCCCCAAACCTTCGCCAAGCCCCACGCCTTCGCCACGGGCGCCGCCGCCGTCGAGTTCGTGCATGATCGGGCCATCCGGTAGGCGGTCGAGGATTTGTTCGATGAGCGCGATGCTTTGCTCGACTTCGCGGACGCGGATCCAGACCCGCGCATTGACATCGCCCGCCGTCAACACCGGCACGATAAAATCGAGATCGAAGTAAGGCGCGTAGCCCGGTGATTTCCGCGCGTCGAAATTGCGACCGCTGGCGCGGCCGATAAAGCCTGGCGCGCCGAATTGCCGTGCCAGCTCGGCGGACAGAATTCCGGTCGCGGCGGTGCGATCCTGCAGCGAGGCGGTGTTGTCGTAAAGCTCGACCAGGCGCGCAAACCGCCGCCGGACATGCGACAGCATCTCGCGAATGACGCTCGCGCCGCTTGAGGCAAGATCGGCTGAGACGCCGCCGGGCACGACGCGGTCCATCATCAGGCGGTGACCGAATGAGCCGTCCGCCACGCGCAGCACCAGTTCACGCAATACGCCGCAATGGGCGTGCATCAGCGCGAACGAGGCGTCGTTGCAAACGGCGCCGACGTCGCCGAAATGGTTCGCCAGCCGTTCAAGCTCCGCCATCAGCGCGCGCAAATGGCGCGCGCGTGGCGGCGCTTCGATGCCGAGCGCCGCTTCGACGGCGTGCGCGAATGCGATGCCATACGCGACGGTGCTGTCGCCGGAAGTGCGCGCGGCTAATTTGGCCGCTTGCGCGATGGGGACATCCGACATCAGCGACTCGATGCCCTTATGCACATAACCGAGGCGCGCTTCGAGCCGCACCACGGTTTCGCCCGAGGCGGTGAAACGGAAATGTCCGGGCTCGATGATGCCGGCATGCACCGGGCCGACCGGGATCTGATGCAGGCTCTCGCCTTCCGCTGGCAGGAATGTGTAGGCGGATGGCTCGGCAGGCGCCGCCTCACGCGCGCCGAGCGGATGTTGCACATCCCAAAAGCCGAGATCGATCCAGGGCCGCGGATCCGGCGCGCCGGTCGGTTCAAGTCCATAGAGACTATGGATGGCGCGCTCGAAACGGATGGCGGGCGGATGCAGCGCGCCGACCGACGGAAATCTTCCGTCCGGACAGGACAGGCTGACGACCGCAATCTCGCCGGAGGATTCGTCGATCAATGCCATGTGCACAGACTGCACCACGGGCGCGCTGTCGGCGGTGGCCCACAGGTCGAGCATTGTCGCGCGGCCGGCGGCGATCTGTTGCGCAACATGCGTCCAGCCCTCCGCCGTAACGATGCAACGCGGCCATGGCCGATGCGCCTCGACCGGCTCGCTTTGCGGGATCATGTCGCGGAGGGCTGACATCGCTTTATCCAAGCATCCCGGCAACGTTTTGGAACCAGGCGACGAATGCCGGCGGCATATAGATGCCGGCGATGAGCACGATGCCGAGATGCGCGAACATCGGCACATAGGAAGCTTGCGCCTTGGCGTTGCCGCCGCGCGGCTCGCCGAACGCGATGCTGTTGAGCCGCAGGAACAGGCCGGCCAAGGCGACCAGGATACCAAAGACGAGTATGAGCGCCAGCACCGGAGCGCGGGCGAAAGTGGAACTCACGACCAAAAATTCGCTCATGAAAATGCCGAGCGGCGGCAGGCCGGCGATCGCAACGACGCCGAGGATCAGGCCCCAGCCGAGCACCGGATGCGTTTCGGTGAGCCCGCCCATGTCGGCGATGCGCTGGGTGCCTTTGACTTGGGTGATATGGCCGACGGCGAAAAAGATCGCCGATTTGGTCAGCGAGTGCATGGTCATATGCAGAAGCCCGGCAAAATTGGCGAGCGGGCCGCCCATGCCGAAAGCAAAGGTGATAATGCCCATATGCTCGATCGACGAATAGGCGAACAGCCGCTTGATGTCGCGGCGGCGGTACAGCATGAAGGCTGCGAACACCAGCGACAGCAATCCGAGCGTCACCATCAGCGGGCCCGGCGCGAGCGCTCCCGTATTGACGGCAAGCAACATCTTGAAACGCAACAGCGCGTAGAGCGCGACATTAAGCAGCAAGCCGGACAGTACGGCCGAGATCGGGGTCGGACCCTCGGCGTGGGCGTCGGGCAGCCAGGCATGCAGCGGCGCGAGCCCGACTTTTGTGCCGTAGCCGAGCAGCAGAAATACGAACGCGACGTCGAGCAGCGCCGGATCGAAATCGCTGGCGCGCTTGACCAGCACGGTCCACACCATGGCGTCGAGACCTTCGCCGACGACGGGCCGCGCCGCCATGTAGACGAGAATGGTGCCGAACAAAGCCAGCGCAATGCCGACGCTGCCGAGAATGAAATATTTCCAAGCCGCTTCAATCGCTTCGTGGGTACGATAGATGCCGACCATCAGCACCGTGGTCAGTGTCGCCATCTCGATCGCCACCCACA
>PLTE01000068.1 GCA_003164375.1 Hyphomicrobiales bacterium
CGATGCCGTGCGCGCAATCGAAGTCGATTGACGCGGCAGCACATAGAATTGGTCCTGCAGTGTCAGCGTACCGGTCATCACGTAAGCGTATGTCGGATTGTAGCTGTAGGAGACCTGGGCGAGCACCAGATAACTGTTCGGCACCGCGAGCGAGGCCGGGATGCTGACGAGCTGGCCGACCGTGAGCGCCGTGCCGTTGAGCGTGTCGCTCCAGACCACCGAAGCCTGGCCCTGGGAGTTGATCGAGAGTTCCGACACGACCTCATGGAGATTGGCGGCGGAATACGGCGCGATGAGCGCGGATCCCGCGGCCAGGACGTTCGACATGTCGGCATTGGTGATGTCGGTATATTGGCTCGCGAGGTCGGCGAGCGCATGGGCGGTCAACGTCACCTTGCGGTTGGTGGCGATGCCTTGCGTCGCCTCGACGCTGCCGAGATAGAGCGTCATCATCAGCGGCAGCATCAGGGCGAATTCGACGGCCGACAGGCCGTGGCGATCGGCAAGGAAACGCCGGAGCCGGCGCCTCGTGATGGCAGCTCGCGTATCAGTGCTCATGGCGCGCCCCTCATGACGATGCGTAGGGTTCGTTGCGGAATACCGCGGTGGCGGCGAACAGATTGAGGCCGCCGTTCAGATTGCTCAGATTGAAGCCGAGTAAATTGACGAAGACCGGATATTGGTAATACAGCCGCAACATCACGATATCGCCGGGGCCGCCGGGATTATAGCCGAGGTCCGAAGCGTTGAAGCTGCCGTCGGTCACCGGCATGCCGAGATTGACCGCGGCAAAAGACGAATACGTTTCGACGTCGATATAGACGCCGCTGCTGCAGTTGAAGATGCCGTGAATCTGGTCGCAGACTTGCTGCTTGAACTGCGCCGCTGTCCAGCCGTTGAGTTGGGCGTGGCCGGTCAGAATAAGACGCGCCGAAACCGCCGCCGCGGTCTCCAGCGTCTGGCCGGCGAAAAAGACCATCGCGGTTTGCAGGATCGCGAATAGACCGGCGACGAACGGCGCGACCAAGAGGCCGAATTCGAGGGTGGTCCCCGCTTCGCGTTCCGTGATGAAGCGGGGGATCAGCGGAGAGGAGAATAATCGGACGATACGCAAGCGTTGGTATGACATGGTACCTCAGCCGATGAATGTCGCGCGCATGCGCGAACCTCACCGCCGAGCAATAACGATGCCCCGTTGGCGATTTATTTAATCGATGCAGGAAAGCGGCAGGACGGATTTTAGTGCGCGCTAACTATAGGGAAGCTAGTGCGAACCGGCGGCTCCGGCGGCGAGCGCCTGGGTGTTGCGGTTTGCGGATTGGGCGAGCGTCTTGTCGAAGAATTCGCCGTCGTCGCCGAGCGTGATGCGCGGTGCGCATTCCGGCGTGCAGCTATAGGTGTTGCGCGCCACGCCGCGGTAGACATAGACCAGGCGATCAGGCGGCCCCGTGACCTCGATGGACCGCTCCAGCAGCACGGCGCCGCCGCGATCCATGACGACGATATTGGTCGCGCCGTAGGCTTTGCCGGTGACGATCGCGATGCCGCCGGGCTGAATCGAAATGTCGGCAATGAGCGGATCGCCGATCACCAGCGTGGCAGCCCGTTCGGGAAGCTTCATGATCCGGGCTTGATCGAGCTGGACTTGGATGCGTTCGTCGGCGGCGGCAGCGACGTGCGATGCGACCACGGCAAAGACGAAGGCCGCCGCGAGCCAATGCAGCGTTCTGGAGGCGATAGAGCCTCGCGCGCACAACGCCGTCATCGATACTCTCCGAAACGCTACGCGGATTCGACAACAGAAAGGCCATACAGCGGCCGATCCACCGGCCATTTCACTTGACTGCAAATTCATGAATGAAGTGCAAATCCTAAAGGCCTGCCGTCACTGGGCGCCGCTGGTGACGCTTGATTAACGATGACCGCTAAATTCCGGTACGGTGCGGCGTGCACCGCGCGCTCCTCACTGCATGAAGGGGTGCACCAATTGAGCCGGGAAGCTCGCGGGGTAGTCACGCTCGGCGATCCCGTAGCGATCGGGCAGTTCGCCGGCCGGCATATAGAACGTGCCGAACAGCACGTCCAAAATCGGAAACGTCGCCGCGAAGTTCTTCTCGCCGCCGCGGTCGGGCGCGGTGTGGTGCCAGCGGTGGAACACCGGCGTGGCGATCACATATTTGAACGGGCCGAACGTCCAATCGAGATTGGCGTGCACAAAGGCCGAATGCGCGATCGTCAGCGGCCCGAGGACAACGAATACATTGGGTGAGATGCCGAGCAGCAGCATAACGACGTCGGCCGTCACGCTGCCGAGAAACAGATTGACCGGATGGAAGCGCGCCGCCGAGATCCATTCCAGCTCCTGGGACGAATGGTGCACGGCGTGATAGCGCCACATTCGCTGACCGTGAAATATACGGTGCGTCCAGTACAGGATGAAGTCTTCGCCGATCAGGAAGAGGACCATTTGGACGACGAGCGGCAGCGCGGCCAGCGGGCCGTGACCGTTGTCGTAGAAGGCAATTAGGCCGTCGGCGGTGGTGATCCTGAACAGTGCGGCAGCGCCGACGATCAGGAGGCCGATACGCAGGTAACGGGCGATGACGGGGATGAAAAACCAGTAGCATAAATCGGTCACGATATCGCGCTTGCGCCACCAGGGTTGGCTGGGATTGCAGGCCCAGAATGAGGAGAGAACCGTAAAGACGGCTGCCATCGCCAACGAGATCGGCAGGATCTTCGTGAATGTCTGACCCAAGCTGACGAAGTCAGCGAGGAATTCTTCTCTCATTTTGAAGACCCCGTGTGCGCCGCTTGGGCGCGCGGCCCGAATAGGTTCTGTTGATAGCGAGGCGCCCTTTAAAACGCCGTGAACGATGGGGTCATCGAGGCTTGCGTCTACTGAGGGTCGGTCGCAATTCCGAAGCAAGCGGTCGGTCGCCGCAGCCGTGTCTTGGTATATCGATCGTAAACCAAAAGCTTCCCACACCAAGTCGACGTTGCAATCCGCGCCGACAACCGGCACGCAAAGATCAAATCCGCCGGTTCGGCTCAATACGATGTTAACTACATCGGGGAAAGCGGTAATACGTACGGGTTTCTCTGATTGATTTAACGCTGTCGAAATTTCTACCCGATACGGTTCCGGCACGATCCAAACGGCGAGGAAAATGCCGTTGGATCAGCTCAGACAGCCACGTGTGGATCTAAGGAGCCAACTCATGAAGACCATTCTCTTGCGTTTCGCGAAGGACGAGTCGGGTGCGACTGCCATTGAATACGGTCTCATCGCCGCCGGCATTTCGGTTGCGATCATCGCCGTCGTTCAAGGCCTCGGCAGCAAGCTGAACACCACGTTCAGCAGCGTTTCCAGCGCCCTCTAAGTAAGCCTCGTTTCTTCCAATGCTACGAGAGGGCTCCGGCCTTTCACCGGGGCCTTTTTCTTTTTCTCGGCTTAGCGGGCCGCGTGGCGCCGCTAAGCAACTCTCAACCGATGCGGCGTAATTCAAAAGCAAACGTCATCGAGCGGTGATGCCATGCTGACCGAAGCGATCAGGTTGACACTGTTTCCGGCGGTGATGGCATTTGCCGCTTCGAGCGATCTGTTGACGATGACGATCGCCAACCGCGTCACGCTGGTGCTGGTCGGCGGCTTCGTCTTGCTCGCTGCGCTTACGGGAATAAGCGGGGCGGATATGCTGTCGCATGCCGGCGCGGCCGCCGCTGTGCTTGTCGCGGCGTTTATCTGCTTCGCGCGCGGGTGGATTGGCGGCGGCGACGCCAAGCTCGCGGCGGCGACGGCGCTGTGGCTGGGATTTGGTCACTTGTTCGACTATCTCGTCTATGCATCGGTGCTCGGCGGTGCCCTGACATTGCTGATCGTACAGTTTCGCCACTTGCCGCTGCCGCAGCTTTTGGTCGGCCGGGACTGGGCGGAGCGCTTGCATCGGCAGGGCGGCGGCGTGCCCTATGGCATCGCACTCGCCGCGGCTGCGCTCGTCGTTTATCCGCAGACCGAATGGATGACGGCGCTCGGCCTCTAGAACCAGAGCCCGAAAAGTGGCAGCCGGTTTTCGGGCAAGATCATGCGCAATCGAACAATTTAGTGCTGCGGCTTGACGCATTTTGGCGGGCGTCAACGCAAGATTAACGCGATTTGGATACGCCTTATTAACCATGCTTTGACGTTTAGCTGCTGATATCCAGCGATGACGGCCGCGTCCGGCCGTGGCGTTACGTGGAAAGCGAAGCGTAATGAAGGCCGCGCGTCTTGTGGTACTCGGGGTCGCTGTCGCAGCCGGCGGCATTGCCGCGTTTTTGGCGGCCGGCAGCAAACAAGCTCCGCCGCCGCCGCCGGCGGCCGCGCCCGTTGCGCAGATCGAAACCGTCGACGTGTTGGTCGCCAAGGCCGATCTCGGCCGCGGTGTGGTGATCCAAAGTCAAGATATCGGCTGGCAATCTTGGCCTGCCGCCGCGGCCAATCCGAATTTTGTCAAGAAGCCAGAGCGGCCAAACGCCATGAACGACTTTGTCGGCGCAATCGTGCGGGTGGCATTGGTGGCGGGCGACCCGATCCGCGATCCGGATGTCGTGATGGCCAAGGGCTCCGGATTCCTGGCCGCGGTGCTGCCGAAAGGCATGCGCGCGGTCGCGATCGATATCTCGCCTGAGGCTGGAGCCGGGGGCTTCATCCTTCCCGACGACCGTGTCGACGTCGTACTGACGCGGCGCGACAAAGGCGCGGAGAAGGCGACCGGCGTCGAAAAATTCGTCAGCGATACGATCCTGCGCAACGTTCACGTCCTCGCGGTGGATCAGGCTCTCGAAGAGAAGAGCGGTACCAAGACGGCGCTCGGCAAGACGGCGACGCTCGAAGTGACCCAATCGCAGGCTGAGACGCTCGCGGTGTCCCGACAGATGGGCACGCTGTCGCTCACGCTGCGCAGCCTCCTCGACTCCGGCTCGGGAGCCGCCGAGGGCGGCGACAGCGACAACAAAGACCGGACCAGTCCGATCAACACGGTGCGTTTCGGCGTCAGCACGATGGGAACCACCCGGTGACCGCACGGAGGACTGGTTCATGACAGCAAGGACATCGAGACGGGCGGCGGGTATTGCGGCCCTGATCGGCATGTCGTGGCTCATTCCGCACGCGATCGCGGGGAACCTGGCGTACAACGCTCCGCCCACGCAGTCGGTTCACGTCACAGCCAGCGACGCCGAATCCCAGTCGATCGCGCTGGGCATCAGTAAGTCGGTCGTCATCGACCTGCCGCGCGACATCAGGGACGTGCTGGTCGCCGATCCCAAGATCGCCAATGCCGTCGTGCGTTCGTCGCGCCGCGCCTACATCATCGGCACCACGGTCGGCCAAACTAATGTTTTTTTCTTCGACGCCGAAGGCAAGCAGATCGCCGGCTTCGATATCGCGGTGACGCGCGACCTCAACGGTATCCGCGCGGCGATCCGCCAGGTGGTGCCGGACGGCGATATCGCGGTCGAGGGCATCGGCGACGGTATCGTTCTCTCCGGCTCGGTGTCGAGCCCGGCCGAAGCGCAGCAGGCCTACGATCTCGCGGTGCGCCTGGTCGGCGACAATCCCTCGTCCAGCAACAAGATTGTCAACGCCATCGTGGTGCGCGGCCGCGATCAGGTTATGCTCAAAGTGACCGTCGCGGAAGTCGAACGCGACATCATCAAACAGCTCGGCATCAATCTTACCGGCACGCTTGGCTACGGTACCTCTGTTGTCAACTTCAACAATACCAACCCGTTCTCGTCCTATGGCCAGTCGCTAAGCGGATCCTCCATCACGGGCTCGTTCAACTCGGTCACTGCAAGTTTGCAGGCCATGGAACAGGCCGGCGNNGCCTGTCAGCCCTCGATCACGTTTAAGAAATTCGGCGTCAGTCTGGATTTCACGCCGGTGGTGCTCAGCGAGGGCCGCATCAGCCTCAAGGTCATGACCGAGGTATCGGATCTGTCAATCGCCAATTCGCTCACGATCACCGAGCCAGGGACTAACTCCAGCGCAACCATTCCGTCGATCCGCACCAGGCGCGCCGAGACCACGGTCGAAATCCCGTCCGGCGGCGCGCTCGCCATGGCCGGCATGATCCAGAACGAAACCAAGCAAAGCATCAACGGATTGCCCGGCCTGATGGAGCTTCCGATTCTCGGGCCGCTGTTCAAGAGCCGGGATTACGTCAATCAGCAGACCGAGCTGATGGTGCTGGTGACGCCCTATGTGGTGCGCGCGGTGGCGCAGAAGGACCTGTCGCGGCCGGACGACGGCTTCGCCGATCCGAGCGACCCCGCAAGCGTGCTGCTCGGTCGGCTCAATCGCATCTACGGCGTCGGCCCGCCTCCCGATCCAGCGGACAACAGCTACCACGGCAAATACGGCTTCATTCTCGATTGAGTTCGGCAGCGAGACTTTGGGCAAATCGGGACTTGGACGGATCGGGACTTGGACGGATCAGCACTTGGACGGATCAGGACTTGGATCGATCAGGATCTGGACCGGTCAGGATTCGGGCAGCAGGAGAGGACGATGCAGATTGACCGCATACTGATCGCCGGCCGCCGCCGCGTCGCACGGATTGCGATTCGCGCCGTCGCCGCCGCGTGCTGCGCCCTGTTCCTCTGCGGCTGCAATACCGACCAGCAAGTCGCCGGTGTTCCCGACGCGCCAATCGACTACCGTATGCGGCATCCGATCACGCTACACGAAGCCGATCACACGATAGAGCTATTCATCGGCTCCGCGCGCGGCGAGCTGAACCCGATGCAGCGCGCACAGGTGGTTTCCTTCGGGCTCGGCTGGAAACGAGAAGCGACCGGCGGCATCGTCGTCGAGCGGCCGCTGGGCAGCAGCAACGAGCTTGCCTCCGCCGATGCGATGCGCGAGATCCTATCGCTCCTCGCCGCCAGCGGCATGCCGCCGCAAAGCATCGCGGTACGCACCTATCCCGCCAAGTCGAGCGTCGCCACAGTCCGGATCAGCTATCCGAAGATCGCGGCGCAGGCCGGACCTTGCGGCTTGTGGCCGGCCGATATCGGTCCAAGCCTCAACGACCGCAATTACACGGAAAACCAGCCCTATTGGAATTACGGTTGCGCCACGCAGCGCAACCTCGCCGCCATGGTCGACAACCCGGCCGATCTCGTGCAGCCGCGCGGCGAGACCGCGGCATCGGCGACGCGGCGCAGCGTCGTGCTTGAGAAATATCGCGAGGGCCAAAGCAGCGCGACGAGCGATTCGAGCAATACGCAATCGGCTAAGATTACCGACGTTGGCAAATAACGCGAGCATGTAACGTGAGTGAGTGACCTTCGCATATGACAAAGCAAACGAGTCCAGCCGCGCCGGAAGAAGCGGGTCATGCAGACACTGCCGACCGCGACGAGCATATCGCGCCGGCGCCGCGCGTGTCGGTGCAGGCGTTTTGCGAGAGCGTCGATACCGCCGCCGCCATTCAGGCGGCCGGCGAGGATCGGCGCATGGCGAAAGCGCATTTGCGCATTCAGATGGGCGGTCTGACGGCGGCCATCGAGGCCTATCAAAGCTCGCCGACGCCGAACGTCATCATTCTCGAGTCCGAAACCCGCAGTGAGGACATCCTCAAGGCGCTCGACCAGCTCGCCAATTATTGCGACGCCGGCACCCGCGTCATCGTCATCGGCCGCATGAACGACGTCATGCTCTATCGCGAGCTGGTGCGGCGTGGGGTGAGCGATTATCTGATTTCGCCGATCGGCGTGCTGCAGATCGTGCGCGCCGTGTGCGGGTTGTTTTCGGCGCCGGATGCCAAGCCGGTTGGCCGCGTTATCGCCGTGGTCGGCGCCAAGGGCGGCGTCGGCGCATCCACCATCGCGCATAACATCGCGTTCTCGATCGCTCGCGATCTCATGCTCGATTCGGTCGTGACGGATCTCGATCTTGCATTCGGCACCGCCGGTCTCGACTTCAATCAGGATCCGGCGCAGGGCATCGCCGAGGCGGTGTTTTCGCCGGACCGCATCGATACCGCCTTCATCGACCGGCTGCTGGCGAAATGTACGGATCATCTGAACTTGCTCGCCGCGCCGGCGACGCTCGATCGGGTCTATGATTTCGGCGCCGACGCCTTCGAAGCGATTTTCGATTCGCTGCGCGCGACGGTGCCATGCGTCGTGCTCGACGTTCCGCATCAGTGGACCGGCTGGACCAAGCAAACGCTGGTCGGCGCCGACGAAATCCTGATCGTCGCCACTCCCGATCTGGCGAACCTGCGCAATACCAAGAATATCTACGACTTCCTCAAGGCAGCGCGCCCGAACGATCGTTTTCCGCGTTACTGCCTCAATCAGGTCGGGATTCCGAAACGTCCCGAGATCAAGGCTGCCGATTTCGCCAAGGCGCTCGACGGCGAGGCCATGGCGATCATTCCATTTGAGCCGCAGCTGTTCGGCGCGGCGGCCAATAACGGCCAGATGATCGACGAGATTTCCTCGGGCCACCGCACCGCCGAGATGTTCCGGCAGCTGGCCCAGGAGCTGACCGGCCGCTCGGAGCCGAAGAAGCAGCGCGCCGGATTTTTTTCGCCTTTGCTCGAGAAGTTACTGGGGTAGACGTAAATCGTCGGAGTCGCGTTCGTGTTTGGCAAGCGTCCCACATCCGATAATTTGTCCTCCGGCGCCGAGCAGCGTCCGGCGCCTGCCGCGCGTGCGCCGACGCCTGTTCAGGCCGCGCCGCCGCCGCCAACGGCCGCGCCAGGCGGCGGCGGACGCACCCCGTTTCCCTCCGCCGGTCTCGGCGCACCGATGATTGGAGCGCCGACCGGCAAACCGAATGTCGGCGGTCCGTCGAACCCGCCGCCGCAAGTTCCGTCGGCGGTCGATTCCCGGCGCTCGGAATCCTACTACGAAGTCAAAGGCACAATCTTCGGCGCGCTGATCGAGGCGATCGATCTGGCGCAGCTGGCCAAGCTCGACGCCGATTCTGCGCGCGAGGAAATCCGCGATATCGTCAACGAAATCATCGCGATCAAAAACATCGTGATGTCGATCGCCGAGCAGGAGGACCTGCTCGACGATATCTGCAACGACGTGCTCGGCTACGGGCCGCTTGAGCCGCTTTTGGCGCGCGACGAAATCGCCGATATCATGGTCAACGGCTCGGGCACGGTTTACATCGAAGTCGCCGGCAAGATTCAGAAGACCGGCATCCGCTTCCGCGACAATCAGCAGCTGTTGAACATCTGCCAGCGCATCGTCAGCCAGGTCGGACGTCGCGTCGACGAATCCTCGCCGATCTGCGATGCGCGCCTGCCCGACGGTTCGCGCGTCAACTGCATTGTGCCGCCGCTCGCGATCGACGGTCCCGCGCTTACCATCCGCAAGTTCAAGAAAGACAAGCTCACTCTCGAGCAGCTGGTGCGGTACGGCTCGATCTCGCCGGAAGGTGCGGAAATCCTCAAGGTCATGGGCCGCTGCCGCGTCAACACCTTGATCTCCGGCGGCACCGGTTCCGGCAAAACGACCTTGCTCAACTGCCTGACGCGCTACATCGACGACGACGAGCGCATCGTCACCTGCGAAGACGCCGCCGAATTGCAATTGCAACAGCCGCACGTGGTGCGGCTGGAAACGCGG
>PLTE01000181.1 GCA_003164375.1 Hyphomicrobiales bacterium
GCCGCCGCAATTGATCCGGATGCCCAGAGCGCCGAGACGCATCGCCGACTGGACCGCCCGCTTCATCGCCCGCCGGAACGCCACCCGGCGCTCCAACTGGCTGGCGATATTCTCGGCGATCAGCTTTGCGTCGATCTCCGGCTTGCGGATCTCCAGGATGTTGAGAGACACGTCCGAGCCGGTGCGGCGCGCCAGTTCCAGCCGCAGCTTCTCGATATCCGCGCCCTTCTTGCCGATGATGACGCCGGGACGCGCGGAGTGAATGGTGACGCGCGCGATTTTAGCCGGGCGTTCGATGATGATTCTGGCGACCGACGCGCTCTTGCCCAGCAGCTTCATCAAATGATCGCGGATTTTGAAATCTTCGTGCAGCAACTTGCCGTAACTGCCGTGGTTGGCGAACCAGCGGCTGTCCCAGGTGCGATTGATGCCGAGACGAAGTCCTATCGGATTGACCTTCTGACCCATGTGTCTCTCCTGAGCGCCCACTCCCGAGCGCCCGTTTCCTTAAGCCTGCGCCTCGACCTCGCGCACCACGATGGTGAGATGCGAGAAAGGCTTATGAATTGCACCGACGCGGCCGCGCGCGCGCACCTCGTGACGTTTGATCACGATCGCCTTGCCGACATGAGCCTCGACGACGACGAGATCGTCGACATCGAGGTCGTGATTGTTTTCCGCGTTGGCAATCGCGGACTCCAGGCACTTGCGCACGTCGCGGGCGATGCGCTTGCGCGAGAATTCGAGATCCGCCAGCGCAGTCGCGACCTTCTTGCCGCGAATGAGCTGGGCCAACAGATTGAGCTTCTGCGGGCTGACCCGCAGCATGCGGGCAACCGCCTGCGCCTCGTTGTCGGAGAGCGCGCGTTCGCGCTTTTTTTTGCTCATCGATACTCTCCCAACCTCACGATCCGCCTTCGGACGCTGCGGGCGCCGCAGCCGGCGCCGCGCCGGACCCGCCACCGCCCGCCCCGCCGCTGCTGCGCTTGGCCTTGCGATCCGACGAATGACCGTAGAACGAGCGTGTCGGCGAGAATTCGCCGAACTTGTGCCCGACCATTTCCTCGGTGACGATCACCGGGACGTGCTTCTGTCCGTTATAGACGCCGAAAGTCAGCCCCACGAATTGCGGCAGAATGGTCGAACGCCGCGACCAGATGCGGATCATCTCGTGACGCCCGGACGAGCGCGCGGCATCCGCCTTTTTCAGCAGATAACCGTCGACAAACGGACCCTTCCAGACCGAACGCGTCATGATCGCTCCTACTTCTGCTTACGCGCGTGACGGCTCGCCATGATGAACTTGGCGGTGCTCTTGTTCTTGCGCGTCTTCTTACCTCTGGTCGGCTTGCCCCACGGCGTCACCGGATGCCGGCCGCCGCGGGTGCGGCCGCCGAGCGGATGATCGACCGGGTTCATGGTCTCGCCGCGGACGTGGCCGCGGCGGCCCATCCAGCGCGTGCGCCCGGCCTTGCCGATCGAAACGTTCATATTGTCCGGGTTCGACACCGCGCCGACGGTGCCGATGCAGCGGCCGTGCACCAGGCGCTGCTCGCCGGAATTGAGCCGCAAGATCACATAGTCGCCGTCGCGGCCGACGATCTGCGCATAGGTGCCGGCCGACCGCGCGATCTGGCCGCCTTTGCCGATCTTGAGCTCGACATTGTGGACGATGGTGCCGACCGGAATATTGGCGATCGGCATGGCATTGCCGGGCTTCACGTCGACATGTTCGCCGGCGACGACGCTGTCGCCCACCGCAAGCCGCTGCGGCGCCAGAATATAAGCGAGCTCGCCGTCCTCGTATTTGACGAGCGCGATGAAGCCGGTGCGGTTCGGATCGTATTCCAGCCGCTCGACCTTGGCCGGCACGTCGAACTTGCGACGCTTGAAGTCGATCCTGCGATAGGCCTGCTTGTGGCCGCCGCCGCGATAGCGAATCGTGATCGATCCGCCGTTGTTGCGGCCGCCGCTCGAATTCTTGCCCTCGGTGAGCGCCTTCACCGGCTTGCCGGTGTGCAGGCCTGCGCGGTCGACCAGCACGAGCTGGCGCTGGCCTGGCGTGACCGGATTGTATGACTTGAGTGCCATCGCGCCGTTCCCTTAAAGCCCGGTGGTGACGTCGATCCGCTGGCCCTCTTCGAGGGTCACGATCGCACGTTTGGTGTCGGAGGTGCGGCCATAGCGGCCTTTGAAAACGCGTAACTTGCCGCGACGGTGCAGCGTGTTGACGCTCTTGACCTTGACGTCGAACAGCTTCTCGACCGCTTCCTTGATCTGCGGCTTGGTCGCAGTCATGGCGACCTTGAACACGACCTTGTTGTGCTCGGACGCGTTGGTCGCCTTCTCGGTGATGAGCGGGGCAACGATGATGTCGTAGTGGCGCGGATCGGCAGTGGTCATTTGAATCGCGCCTCCAATGCGTCGACGGCGGCGCGGGTAAGCACGAGCTTATGCCGCCGCATGATGTCGTAGACATTGATGCCGGCGATCGGCAGCACGTCGATATTCGGGATGTTACGCGCCGCATTGCGCACGTCGAGCGCGACTTCGGCGCCGTCGATGAACAGCGCGTTGACGACACCGAGCTTGCTAAAATGGCCGCGCAGCGCCTTGGTCTTGCCTTCCGTCACGGACAGCGCGTCGATGACGAGAATGCCGCCGTCTTTCGCTTTGGCCGAGAGCGCGTGGCGGAGCGCCAGCGCGCGGACTTTCTTCGGCAGGCCGACTTCGTGACTGCGGGTGTGCGGACCGAACGAGCGGCCGCCGCCGCGGAACAGATTGACGCGCGCCGAGCCGTGCCGCGCCGAGCCGGTGCCCTTCTGCCGATACATCTTCTTGCCGGTGCGGTGGATATCCGCCCGGTTCTTGACTTCATGCGTGCCGCTCTGGCGCTTGGCCAGCTGCCAGACCACGCAGCGGTGAATAAGGTCGGTACGCGGTTCGAGACCGAAAATGGCGTCGGACAAAGTGACCGAGCCTGCCTCTTTGCCGTCGAGCGACGTGACTTTCACTTCCATATCACGCCCCCTCCGCTTCTTGGCCGGCCGGTTCGTGGCCGACCGCGATCGGGGCGGTCGACTCATTGTCGGCGAGCTTGAACTTGCCGGGTTTCGGCACGCCGTCCGGCAGCTTCTTCTTCACGGCATCGCGCACCGTGATCCAGCCGCCCTTGACGCCGGGCACGGCGCCCTCGACCAGGATCAAGCCGCGCGCCACGTCGGTGTGCCGGACTTTGAGGTTGAGCGTGGTCACCCGGTCGACGCCGAGATGGCCCGGCATTTTCTTGTTCTTGAACGTCTTGCCGGGATCTTGCCGGCCGCCGGTCGAGCCGATCGAGCGGTGCGAGATCGACACGCCATGGCTGGCGCGCAGACCGCCGAAATTCCACCGCTTCATGCCGCCGGCGAAACCTTTGCCGGTCGATGTGCCGGTGACGTCGACATATTGGCCGACGACAAAGTGGTCGGCGGTGATTTCGGCGCCGACCGGAATGAGCGCGTCATCATCGACGCGAAATTCCGCGAGCTTGCGCTTGGGCTCGACCTTGGCGACCGCGAAGTGGCCGCGGTCGGCCTTGGTCGTGCGCTGCACCTTGCGGAAGCCCGCGCCGAGCTGCAGCGCCACGTAGCCGTTCTTTTCCTTGGTACGGTGGCCGATCACCTGGCAATTGCCGAGCCGCAACACCGTGACCGGCACGTGCTCGCCGGTCTCGGTGAAGAGACGCGTCATCCCGACTTTTTGTGCGAGCACCCCGGAACGCATGTGTCTCTTCTCCACGCCTTAGAGCTTGATTTCGACGTCGACGCCGGCGGCGAGATCGAGTTTCATCAGCGCATCGACGGTTTGCGGCGTCGGATCGACGATGTCGAGCAGACGCTTGTGCGTGCGCATTTCAAACTGCTCGCGGCTTTTCTTGTCGATGTGCGGCGAGCGGTTGACCGTGAACTTCTCGATCTTGGTCGGCAGCGGAATAGGCCCGCGGACCTGGGCGCCGGTGCGCTTGGCCGTGTTGACGATCTCGCGCGTCGACGCATCGAGGATGCGATGATCGAACGCCTTTAATCGAATTCTTATGTTTTGGCCGTTCATAATCTCATCTCTCCGTCCCGTCATGGCCGGGCTTGTCCCGGCCATCCACGTCTTCCGCTCGCCTTAAGTCGTGGATGTCCGGCACAACGCCGGGCATGACGACGAACAATCCCTACTCGATGATGCTCGCCACCACGCCGGCGCCGACCGTACGGCCGCCCTCGCGAATGGCGAAACGCAGCTTCTCTTCCATGGCGATCGG
>PLTE01000070.1 GCA_003164375.1 Hyphomicrobiales bacterium
ATGCGCTGCATGACGGCTACACCGACCTCATCTACATTATGCTCCCGCTGTGGCAGGCCGAATTCGGCTTAAGCTATGCGGCGCTCGGCGCGCTGCGCAGCGTTTTCGTCGGCGCCATGGCGTGTCTGCAGATTCCGGCGGGCCTTGCCGCCGAGCGGTTCGGCGCCGCTACCGTACTGGCACTCGGCACCGCGCTTGCCGGTCTCGGTTATTGCTTCGCAGGCTTGAGCACCGGCTTTTTCATGCTGCTCGCGGCGCTGTTGATCTCCGGTATCGGCTCCAGCACCCAGCATCCGATTGCGTCGGCGCTGGTGGCGCGCGCGTTTGCCGGGCCGCGGTCGCTCAAGGCGCTCGGCACCTACAATTTCGCGGGCGACATCGGCAAGATGACGGTGCCGGCGACGCTGTCGCTGATGCTCCTGGTGATGGCGTGGCGCCCGGCGCTCGCTGGCCTCGGCTGCGTCGGCGTCGTCATGGCCATAATTATCTTTTTCGCCGCTCCGCATTTCGAACGTGGCGTGCCCGCCAAGTCGCAAGCCGATCCGCGCGCGGAACCAGAATTCAACCGGCAGCCTTTCGCGTTCTCTCTTCTCTTGGCGATCGGCATCGTCGACAGCGCCACCCGCATGGGATTTCTGCTGTTTCTGCCGTTCGTGTTGCGCGACAAGGGCGGCAGCGAGCAAACCGTCGGCCTGGCGATGACGCTGATCTTCGCCGGCGGGGCGGCCGGCAAGCTCGCCTGCGCCTTTATCGGCGCCCGCATCGGCGTGATCGGAACGGTGTGCCTGACGGAAGGATTCACCGCCGCTGGAATTCTCGCGCTGTTTCCGCTGCCGCTCGATGCCGCGCTATTGCTCTTGCCGGTGATCGGCATCGCGCTCAACGGCACCTCGTCGGTGCTGTACGGCTCGGTGCCCGATCTGGTGGCGCCGCATTGGCGCACGCGCGCGCTGAGCATTTTCTATACCGGCACGATCGGCTCCGGTGCGATCGCGCCAGTGTTGTTTGGTCGTGCCGGGGACGCGCTCGGCGTCTGGCATGCTTTGACGCTGGTCGCCGCCTTCGTCCTTTTCACGTTGCCGCTCGCGGCGCTGTTGCGCGGCGCGCTGGCGCGGAGATACGGTTCCGACAAGGTCTGAACCACGTCCCGAGCGCGTCATTTTTATGGCGCCGGAACCTTTGTCACTCTGCTTCATCGCGATGATTCCGGAACGGCCCATGACCCCGGAACGGCTATGGCCAACAGGCGTTGGGCTGATGGCTCGGGCCGTGTCGCCAATGCTGCGCCCGAGCGGCTTATCCAGATGGAGTATGCCATGAGATTTTATCTTACCTCGACCGCGCTTGGTCTCGTCCTCGCCGCCGGCGCTTCGGCCGCGCATGCGCAAACGGTGATCACCCGTGAGATCGTCAATCCAGGGGTCGAGACGGTGCAAACCACCGAAACCGTGCGCACGGTCCGCCCAGCGCCGGCGCGGACGGCCCGTCGTCAGGTGGTGACGACGCGGACGATCACGCGACAGGTCGTGCCGACCTCAACCGTCGTCGCGCGCACTGTTCGGGCCGCGCCGCAGCCGCTTTACGACGTCGTAGCGCCGGCGTCGGTCGCGACAGACCCGGATTACGGACCGCCATTGTACGACACGGCGGCGCCCGGAGCGGTCGCGCCCGCGGCCGCGGCGATGCCGGTCATGCAGGACGGCTCGGTCATGGCGACCCAGCCGTTCATCTACCGCTACGTCTATGAACCGGATCGAATCCTAGTCATCGATCCGAATAGCGGCGTCGCGGTGCAGTCTATTCCGCGTTGAGGTGCGATAAAAAAAATAAAAGTGCGCGCCGTCGCAACGCGGCGTGCGCTGACCGAAAGAGTCCCGCCTAGGATTGGCGCGCCGTCGCTTCAGCGGTGGAGGCCGACGCGGTTTCACTATCATTTGATCCGGGACACTTGTCTTTGCGTCGACGGGCAACAACGAAAGTTGTTTTGACGGCTCGGGAGATCGAGGTTCTCCGTTGGGTGGCGAACGGAAAATCCGCCTGGGAGGTCGGCGAGATTCTCCACATAGCAAAACGAACCGTGGACGCGCATGTCCAGGCCGCTGTCCGCAAACTCGGCGCCGGCAATCGGACCCACGCGGTTGCGATCGCCATTCACGACGGCATCATCGGATTATGAACTGTTACTTACTGTCCGGTCCTGTAATTCCTGGCGCGCGAGATTAATAATACGCAGTTTTTGCGCCACGACGGATTTTCGAAACTCGGACTGCAGCCGAGGTTTTGATTGAGTCCGCAACTGCGATATCCGAACAAAAAACATCAACCGTCCTCGTGTTTGTACGTACGAGAATCCCCTTGCGATTGTGCAATAGGGAACAGCGTAATGTTAATTATCATGGCAATTTTTTGCTGACTGAGTTGATGCGCCGTTGGTGTCGGCGCTTCGCGTGAGGATATGCGCGAGGTGCGATGCCACGTTGCCGTCGGTCGGCGGGTTGAGAAGGCGTCCGCGTGATTTCCCGAGTGGAGTGATCCGCGCCGCACGCGGTGCGATTCCAACTTGCAAGGACACACCATCATGGGTCGATTGAACCAACTTAGACTGAGCGACGAGGTCATTATCGTCGACGACGACTACGACAAGAGTGAAGTGCTGGCCGCGATCCTGCGCGAAGCGGGATTTCGCACCGCGGCCTTTACGGATGGCAGATCGTTCGTTCGCCTCGCTCGCGATCAGAAGCCGGCCTGCGTTCTGCTCGATCTGTCGATGGCGAGCGAGTCCGGGCTCGATGTACTCAAGGATCTCGATGCGAGGAACTATCCAGCGCCGATCTTGATCTTTTCCGGGCACGAAGACGGTCTCAATGTCGTCACCGCCATGAGACACGGCGCCTTCGATTGTCTGGAAAAGCGGCTCGACGCGGGGTCGATCATCGCACGCGTCATCGATGCCATCGAATCTTGGAAGGAACTGCGAGGGGGCGAGGAGCCGGCGCCGGTCGTGGATTCGACGATCCGCGGCTATTATCAGCTCACGCGCCGGGAGCGCGAGGTGCTTCGCCATATCGCGGCCGCCAATTCCAACAAGGAGACCGCCAGGACTCTCGGAATAAGCCCGCGGACCGTGGAGATCCATCGCGGCCGAATCATGCACAAGCTCGGCGCCAGAAACTCCGTCGATCTCATGCGCATCATAATGAAAGGCGGCAGCAGGCGACCCCAGGCCGCGGCAAGTAAGCAGCCCGCAGCCGAGTGATTGTTAGAAGTTGCGCGGCACGTTTGAAAGCGGACGCTTCTCGAAGCCGGCGACAATCTCGCGCGGGTCATAGCCCGTCATTGGATCGGACAATAGGCCGGAGCCGTTGGCTCAAGCCGTGCTACCGTTCGCCCGACGCCTTCTTGCCCGCATCGGTTACCGCCTTGGGCAGCACGTCGAGATACGGCCCCATGAAAAAGGCTTGGCCGGTTCCCGCGCCGTAATAGCGATCGTAAGCGTTGATCATGGCGCGCACCGGCCCGACACAGGCCGGCATCGAGGCGACGATGAGGTCGCCGAGCTCGGCGGAGGCTTTGCTGGCGTAGCCCGGATCGGTCACCACCGCCCGCACGATGCAATCGGTTGCCGAGCGGACCAATGGCTGCATTGCCGCGTTTTTTTGCCGTGCCGACAGGCTTCCGGTTACGGCGGTGTCATGGTTCGGATCGGTCGCCACGGCGACGACCAGCGCTGCGCCCAGAAGAGGCGCAAGAATCGGTGCAAGAATCGGTGCAAGTATCATTGGCTAGCCCTAGCCTCGGCTGCAGCCTTAGCGAGATCAAGTGTCGCCGGTCAAGCCGGCCTTGCGGCGTTCGACTGCGAGCGCGCCGCGGATGGAGCTTCTGGCTCCGCAGCGTGAGCGTGTTATAATATCCAAGTTAAAGTGACGGAGCACGGTCATGATTCTTCCCCCGGCATTGATCCTCGGCGCGCATTTGCTGCTACCGGTCGCCGACAGCGTTCCGGTTCTTAATGTGGAGCAGGTCTGCCAGGGCATCGCCCAACAGGGCGGGGTCTCGTTCCACGACACCGACATCGCCGACGAGAAGAAAAACTGCCTCGATAGCGAACAGGCCGTCCGCGACGAGATCGTCAAGCAATGGTCGAGCTTCTCGCCGCCCGACAAGACCGCCTGCACCAATGAATCGCGGATGGGCGGCGATTCGAGCTATACTGAGCTGCTGACCTGCCTTGAAATGGCACGCGACGTGAGAACCATGCGCAGCGAATCCGGCACATCGACGGCTACGCAGCCGCTGCGAGCATTGCCGGCACCGGTGGGTCACGCCCAGCCAAGGCCGTAACGGTACAGGCGGGAAACCGGTTTCCACCCCCGGATCAAGTCCGGGGGCAGGCTGCGCGGGATCGCGCTTTAATAGCCGATCAGAATTTCGCTGACGGTCGGCTTTGCCGCCCTGATGTCGGGGTCGGATGAGGTAAATTCCTGGCCGGCAGACGCTGCGCTGATCACGTCCGCCGGGGCTTTCGGGTCGGCGTGCAGGCTCGCGCTGGATTTGCAGTCGCCGGGCAATGTCGCCAGCGCGCCGCCATCCCAATCGCTGATCGTCGCGACGCCGTCTTTATCGAAGCCTTTCAATTTGAACGGCTTGTGATTGAGCTTTTCCAGCTGCTCGAGCGTGAGGCCAAGCCGCAGCCCGGCGGGTCCGACCCAGGTCGACTGGCCCTTGATGTCGATGAGATAGGTCTGCCTGCGCCCCGCTGGATCCGCCCACCAGACTTCGAGCCGCCGCTTGGGGTCGTTCGGGAACAGTACTGAAGCTGGAACCTTGGTACCGCCACCGCCATCGACGTCGGTGAATGTGATGTTCTTGGACTCAAAAGTCATCGCCAGGCGAAGATGGCTTGAATCCTTACTGAAAGCGCCGATGCAGGCGATCACCTGGGTACCGGGCGCGGCGGCTCGTACCGTTACCGGTCGCGCCGCCGGAGTGGCAGGCGCCGGCGCGGAGCCGGCTGCGGTATGCACCGCCGCAGCTGCCGGCTTGCGGGTCGCGGCGCCGCCGGGTTCCGACACCGCAGCCGGCATGGGCTGCTTGATTTGTGACGGTGCGAGTTGATCGTCGGTGTCGAGATCCGGATCGGCTTGCTGCGCCGGAGAGGCAGCTTTGCTCTGTCGATGCTTTGCCGGCTTCGGTGGCGACGGCTGATCGGGCTCGTCCACGATCGAAGGCTGCGCCGACAACGGCTGACTCTGCTGCGCCGCGAGTGGGCGCGCCGCTGTCAGGGCCAAGCAAGCAACCAAGCCCGCAACCAGCGTCGCGCCGAGCCATCTTTCACGCATAAGCACCTCCGTTCTCCTTGATCGTCAGCATAGCATGTCCCCACCGCGGTCAGCCCCGCATATTCTATCCTCGCCTGCAAAGATGCGGCGGCGGCAAGGGTTTGGCAAATGCGAGGGGACCGACCCGTGAGGCGAATTGATCTAGATCAGTGTGCCGGTTTTTGAAACGTCGAAACTTCCGGCATGGAGGAACAAGCGGCAGGATTGCTTGCGCTCGTCTGCGCCAAAACCGGCGGAGAAATAAATACCGGTGCGCTGTACAGACGCGCCGACCTGGAGAGGGTCCGCGACGCCAAGCTGATGCTGCATTGTAGATTTTGCCGCGAAACACACCTATTCCGCTTTGCCGACGCGCGACTAAAACCGATCGACGGTAACAAGCCGCCGCCCTCAACGGGTACCGATTGACGCTTTAGCGCGGGGTCCGCCGAGCCGAAGCTCGCGGCAGCCTTCACGCGATTGGCGAGCGAAGGGTCTGGTTTGCCAAGCCGCAGCGGGCGGCGCGTCCGCCTTCGCCCAAGATTAGGCTTCGGCGCGACAGCCTTCGCTGCGCTTCGCTTGCGAAGGCTGGTGGAGCCAGGCGGAGTCGAACCGCCGACCTCTTGAATGCCATTCAAGCGCTCTCCCAACTGAGCTATGGCCCCTTCAGCGATCAGGTATCGGTCGTCGGTCATCGGAGTTTCGGGATAGCGTTACTGACGACTGAACACCGATTGCGCACTCCTGATACGATTAGCCTTCCTCCTCGTCCGGGATGTCGCCGCCGATGATGTCGGTGACGTCCGCGTCTTCTTCTTCCTGCTCTTCAATAAAAGTGTCGTCGTCGAGCGTTTCGTCGATCTCGACTTCTTCCTCGATTCCCGGCTCGGCCGCCGCGGGCTTCTTGGCGCCTTGCGCTTCGGCATCGGCTTCTTCGAGCGAGACCGTCTCGACCTCCGCCGGCTCCGGCGTGACGACTTCCTCCTCTACTGGGACCGGACGCGGTACAACCGGCGCTGCCTCCGGCCGTCCCCGGGTCACGACCGGCGCGACCACGTACACCGTCTCGCACTTGGGGCAGTGGATCGGGTCCTTGTTCAAGTCATAGAACTTGGCGCCGCAATTGGCGCAGAGCCTTTTGGTGCCCAGTTCGGGTTTGGCCACGGTCCAGATCCTTTTCGGCAATTCGGGTGCTTCACTTGGCTAGTCGTAACGCGGCTGTCAATAGTCGATCAGCTCCGATCGGCGGCGGAGACGGGCCGCCGAAACGACGGGATGACGGGCCGCGGCGGCGCGTGATAGAGCCCGTGAGAGGGCGGTGATCAGCCGCCGGACGGACGAAATCCCGATGCCTCCCGATTCCGCGCAGCTCACCGCCCGCCGCAACGGCCCCCTGGCCGGCGCGGTCCGCGTGCCGGGCGACAAGTCGATTTCGATCCGGGCGCTGATTCTGGGCGCGCTTACGGTCGGCGAAACCCGGGTCGGCGGCCTGCTCGAAGGCGAAGACGTCCTGCACACCGCGAAGGCCCTGCAGGCGCTTGGCGCCCGCATCGAGCGCATCGGCGAGCGAGCCTGGTCGATCCACGGCGTCGGCGTCGGCGGCTTCGCCGAACCCGCAGCCGCGCTCGATTTCGGCAATTCCGGCACCGGTTGCCGGCTCGCCCTCGGCGCCGTCGCCGGCTGCCCGATCACGGCGACGTTCGACGGCGATGCTTCTCTGCGCAGCCGGCCGATGCGGCGGGTGCTCGAGCCCTTGGAACGAATCGGCGCGCGCACGCTCGCCTCGGCGGACGGCCGCTTGCCGCTGACGCTCGCTGGCGCGCGCGATCCAATGCCGATCGTGTTCGAGCCTCAGGTCCCGTCGGCGCAATTGAAGTCAGCGACGCTGTTAGCCGGTCTTGCGGCGCCGGGCGAAACCGTCGTCATCGAAGCGCAGCCGACGCGCGATCATACCGAGAAAATGCTCGCGCATTTCGGTGCCGAGGTGCGGGTCGAGTCGCTATCAGACGGCAGCGGCCGCCGCATCACGCTTGTCGGCCAGCCGGAACTTGCGCCGCGGCCGGTCGTGGTTCCGGCGGACCCGTCGTCAGCGGCGTTTCCGCTGGTCGCAGCGCTTCTGGTGCCGGGCTCGGCGGTCATTCTCAACGGCGTGATGATGAATCCGCTGCGCAGCGGGCTCATTACGACGCTGACCGAGATGGGCGCTGCGATCGAGCGTCTCGACGAGCGCAATGAAGGCGGCGAGGCGGTCGCCGATCTACGGATACGCTCAGGCGGCTTGCGCGGCGTCGAAGTGCCGGCCGAGCGCGCGCCGTCGATGATCGACGAATATCCCGTGCTCGCGGTCGCCGCCGCTTTCGCCGAGGGCACGACCGTGATGCGCGGCCTCAAGGAGCTCCGGGTCAAGGAATCGGACCGGCTCGCCGCCACCGCAGCCCTGTTGCGCGTCAACGGCGTTGGCGTTGACATCGAGGGGGACGACCTCATCGTGCACGGCGCGCCGCGGGTCTTGGGCGGCGGTGTGGTGACGACCCATATGGATCACCGTATCGCCATGTCGGCGATCGTTCTCGGGCTTGCCAGCGAGCGGCCCGTGCAGATAGACGACGGCACTTTCATTGCAACGAGCTTTCCGGGTTTTGTAGAATTAATGCGTGGGCTGGGGGCGGACTTGTCATGATCATCGCCATCGACGGACCCGCCGCTTCGGGCAAAGGCACCATCGCCAGGCAGATCGCGGCGGTCTATGGGCTGCATCATCTGGATACCGGGCTGCTCTACCGGGCGGTCGCCAAGGCGGTGCTCGATGCCGGCCATTCGCCGGACGACGCCCAGCGCGCGACCGAGGCCGCGGTCATGCTCGATCCGAGCAAGTTTGAGGACAATGCCTTGAAATTGCAGGTCATCACCGAGGCCGCCTCGGTGGTGGCCGCGATTCCGCAAGTGCGGCAGGCTTTGATCAATTATCAGCGTGAATTCGCGACAAAGCCGCCCGGTGCCGTGCTCGATGGCCGCGACATCGGAACCGTTATCGCGCCCGGCGCCGACGTGAAGCTGTTCGTGGTCGCTTCCCCGGAGGTGCGTGCCGCCCGGCGGGTACGTGAATTGCGGGCGCGGGGCGAGGTCGTCGAAGAAGCCGATGTGCTCGCCGACCTGTTGCGTCGCGACGAGCGCGATTCCCGGCGCACCTCCGCCCCGCTCAAGGCGGCGCCCGATGCGCACTTGCTCGATACCACGCATTTGGGTATAGACGCGGCGTTCCGGGCCGCCGTCGATATCATCGAGGCCGTTCGAGCGGGCCGAAAGCGTCGTTGACAGCGCTTTCGTCATTGGAGGTTAGCCCGCTCACCGCTTCGTTCGCACGGCACCGAATTTAGAGCGTCGTCCGGAACGCGAGCTTCGTCCCGAATGTATGGCCTTGGCCCCAACCGCCGGTCTTGCCGGCGGCTGCCGCATATTCGGGATCATTTTCATCCGAGGGGTTGGGAGTTCCTATGGTTCAGGCTGCCGCTGCCGCGCCGACGCGCGAAGATTTCGCCAAGCTGATCGATGAATCGTTCAGCGACGGTCATTTGCAGGAAGGTTCCGTGGTCAAAGGGACGGTGGTCGCGATCGAACGCGACCTTGCCGTCATCGACGTGGGCCTCAAAACCGAAGGCCGCGTGGCGCTGCGCG
>PLTE01000085.1 GCA_003164375.1 Hyphomicrobiales bacterium
TTTTGCGTGAGCATGGTGCGCACCTGCACCGGCGAGGTGTGGGTGCGGAGCAGCATGCGCGAGCCATCTTCCTTGGGATTGAAGAAGAACGTGTCGTGCATCAAGCGCGCCGGATGGTCTTCCGGGAAATTGAGCTTGGTGAAATTGTAGTCGTCGGTCTCGATGTCGGGACCTTCGGCCACCGCAAAACCCATGTCGGCGAAGATCGCCGTCAGTTCGTCGATCACCTGGGTGATCGGATGCACGCGGCCGATCTCGGCCGGCGCCTCGCGCACCGGCAGCGTGACGTCAATGCTCTCGGAATTAAGCCGCGCTTCAAGTGCCGCACCTTTGAACGCGTCGCGGCGCGCGCCGAGCGCGGCATTGACGCGATCCTTGAGTCCGTTGACGAGCGGCCCTTGAGTCTTGCGCTCCTCGGGTGCGAGCGTACCGAGCGTTTTCAACAGCGCGGTGATCGAGCCGTTTTTGCCAAGCGCCGCAACGCGCACCGCTTCGAGCGCCGGCTCATCGCCGGCAGCGGCGACCGCGGCAAGGATTTCCGTTTCAAGCTGGGCGGTGTCGGTCATGGCGTTCAATCCGGCAGGAACGGCAGATCGGTGTCGGACGGCTTACCGCCGGCCTGCGTCAGCATGCAATGGACCTGGCCGCGGTGATGAGTCTGATGATTGAACATATGGGCGACCAGAACCCAGCGCGGTTTCGTCACGTCGCGGCCGGCGGCACCCGAAAAGTAGGTCATATCGTCTTCGAGCCAGGCGTCGTCGACCGCGTCGGCCCAGCCGAGAATCCGACTGTCGAAGCTATTGCGCTCGGCTTTTAGATTTTCCCAATCCCCATACGCCGTGACCGAGTCCGCAATCCGCCCCGGCGGCTTCGGCACGTCGGTGAAGCGGCTCATCCAGGCTTGGTCGCCCCAGAGCAAATGATTGAGCGTCTTCTCGATCGAGCCGAAGAAGGCGCCGCGCTCGCGCTGCCGTTCGGCAGCGGGCAGCCGGTCGGCGACGCCATAGAGATTTTCGTTCTGCCAGCGATTGTAGCGCGCCATGCGCTGCACATAAGCGCGATCAATCATGGCCGCATCCGATCATGGCACGTTCACGCCGCGAGCGCGGATTTGGCCTGGCCGACAATTGCTTCGAACGCCACCGGCTCGGTGATCGCGAGGTCCGAGAGCACCTTGCGGTCGACGGTGATACCGGCCCTGTCGAGGCCGGCGATGAAGCGGCTGTAATTGAGCCCGAACGGCCGCACCGCGGCGTTGAGACGCTGAATCCACAGCGCGCGAAACGTGCGCTTCCTTCGTTTGCGGTCGCGGAAGGCATATTGGTTCGCCTTCTCCACCGCCTGCTTGGCGATGCGGATCGTATTCTTGCGCCGGCCCCGATAGCCCTTGGCGGCCTTGAGCACCTTTTTGTGCTTGGCATGAGTGGTGACGCCGCGTTTGACGCGTGCCATGACTGATCTCCTCTGAAAAATCGCAAAACGCTGAAACAGACGCCGCCCGAAGCGGCCTCGGTCAACCGTTCGGCAAGAAGTATTTCTTGATGTTGTCGCCGTCGGTCTTGAACAGCACGTTGGTGCCGCGCAATTGGCGGATCTGCTTCTTGGTGCGCTTGATCATGCCGTGACGCTTGCGCGACTGCGCATAGAGGACCTTTCCGGTCCCCGTTATCTTGAAGCGCTTTTTGGCGCCCGACTTGGTCTTGATCTTGGGCATTTGGCTCTCCTGATAATGCGCGCCGAGCCGCGGCGATCGATGCGATCGCGGGCCTTTTGCGCGTGCTGATTGAGCACTTCGCGCCGCCACGGCAGCCCTTAATCAGCCGGGCGGCGAGAGGGCGCGGTTATGGCAGAGGGCACGGGCGATGGCAAGAAAGCCGATGGCCGCAAAAAGCCAAGGCAGCGCCGAGGGTTACCGCGACGCCGCCGTCTTCTGTAGCGGCTAAAGCTTAGCGCGGCGCCAAAACCATGACGACTTGGCGGCCTTCAAAGCGCGGTTCCTGCTCGATTTTGGCGATTTTGACGGTATCGCCTTTGACCCGGTCCAAGAGCTTATAGCCAAGCTCCTGATGGGCCATTTCGCGGCCGCGGAACCGCAAGGTGACCTTGACCTTGTCGCCTTCCTCGAAAAACCGCTGCATCGAGCGCATTTTCACGTCGTAGTCGTGATCGTCGATCATCGGCCGCAGCTTGATCTCCTTGATCTCGACGACCTTCTGCTTTTTGCGCGCCTCGGCGGCTTTCTTCTGCGCCTGATATTTGTATTTGCCGTAATCGAGGATTTTGCAGACCGGCGGGACCGAATTTGGCGCGATCTCCACAAGATCGAGCCCGGCCTCCTGCGCCAAGGCAATAGCGGCTGCGATTTCGGTGGCGCCGTGGTTGACGCCGTCTTTATCGATGAGTTGGACCTCGCGAACGCGGATCTCCTCGTTGATGCGCGGCCCCTCCTTGGGAGCAGGCTGCGCGGCTCTGTTCGGGCGACGAATGGGTATTCTCTCCTTTTGGCCGTTGCGACTTACGGGCGAACGCGGAAGATCGGGAGTTTTTGCCCGCAAGTCAACGGCAATGCGCTGAGCGTGCATGGTGCGGGGGTGTGGAGCATAATCTGCGTCATGATTTATGGTCCGTCACTTATGCGTGCGAACAAAGCCCAAGATGAACGATAACGGCCTGAAATTCCTTCACATTGGCGAAACGGGCGGCCGGCGCGCGATCGCGGTGCGCGCGCAAAGCGGTACAGGCCCAGGCTTGTTCTGGCTCGGTGGCTTCAACTCGGACATGAAAGGCACCAAGGCGCAGGCGCTCGCCGATTGGGCGGCGCAACAAAGCCGCGCCTGCGTTCGGTTCGATTATTCCGGTCACGGCGAGTCGGAAGGCGCCTTCGCCGACGGCAGTATCGGCCGCTGGCTCGCCGACAGCCTCGCTGTGTTCGACGCGTTCTGCCGTGGGCCGCAGATCCTCGTCGGGTCGTCGATGGGCGGCTGGCTCGCGCTACTCCTGGCGCGGGCCTTGCGGCAGCGCGGGCAGGCCGGGGCGGCGAGCCCGGCCGGGATGGTGCTGATCGCGCCGGCGGTCGATTTCACGGAGGAATTGATGTGGAAGCGCTTCACGCCCGAGATCAAGCGTCAGCTTGAAGACAACGGTTTTTGGATGCGGCCGTCCGAATATGCGACGCAGCCCTACATCATCACCAGGCATTTGATCGAGGAAGGCCGTAACCACCTCCTGCTCGGCGGCATGATCGAAACCGGCTGCCCGGTGCGCATTCTGCAGGGCGTCGAGGATGCAGACGTGCCATGGCAACATGCCAAAGCGCTGGTCGCGCGGCTCGCCCGCGACGATGTGGTGCTGACACTGGTCAAGGACGGCGATCACCGCTTGTCGCGGCCGGAAGACATCGAGCGGATGATTCACGCGGTCGCGGAGTTTTGCGCATGATCCCGAAAAGTGGATCCCGGTTTTCGGAAAAGATCATGCGCCGCTAAAATCACTCCGCCGCGGCTTCGCCTTCGAACGCCACGCCGAGCAGATTGTCGGTGCGCCAGACCACGCGGCAAGGCCGACGGGTGCGGCCGAGCTCGAAGGTCAGTTCGAAATTCTCCGGAATGCCGTAGGTGTTCGCCAATTTCAGGCAGGCGCCGCCCGAGGTGATGTTCTGCACGGTGCAATGCATGACCGACGAGCGGCGCGGCAGAATGATCTTGGCATTGCGCAGCACGCGGGTGCGGCCCACGTTTCTGCGCTCCAGGTTTTCGTCGTCAACCCCGTCGATCATTCTAGCCGCCTGCGTAAGGTCGAACCCCGGCAGGTTGCTCTGTATCAAGCAAATGTTACGGATCATCGAATAGCCGATGCCGCCGCAGGTTAATGGCGGCGGATGCGGCGCCTATTCGCGAGCAAACGCTAACGCTTTGTTGACCATGAAAATGGCGCGCCCGAAGGGATTCGAACCCCTGACCTCTGCCTTCGGAGGGCAATCCTCTAGGTTTGCAGCGGCCTGTAGCAAGCAGCCGCGGATTGATAAAATTCCCATATAATCGTTGTTTTTCCTTGACGACCATTGCCTTTGTTTGCAAGGATTTGCGACAACCTGCTAGCTATGCGCTTGCTAGGCTTCCCTAGCTAGCGGGTTCGGGAGGGCGCGATGGCGACCAAACAGCGGCTTGGAGTACGGCAGGTTCGGGCGCTCAAGCCCGGCGGGATCGCATGGGACCCTTCGCTTCCCGGCTTCGGTGCGCGGCGCCAGCGCAGCGAGGCAATCTCCTACGTACTGTTCTATCGCACCAAGGAAGGCCGGCAACGCTGGTTTACGATTGGCAGACACGGCGCACCTTGGACACCGGAAAGCGCACGGGACGAAGCGCAGCGGCTCCTAGTAGGCGTCGCGAACAGGGCGGACCCTGCTGCGGAGAAAAGAACGGCCCGCAACGCTCAAACCGTTTCGGAACTGTGCGACCTGTATCTTGACGAAGCGGAAGCCGGCCGCCTCATGACGCGCTTGCGCCGGGCAAAGAAGGCCAGCACGCTCGCGACCGATCGCGGGCGTATTGAACGTCACATCAAGCCGCTACTTGGCCGTCGTGCCGTTGCCAGCGTCACGCGCGACGATATCGAGGCATTCATGCACGATGTCACGGCGGGCAAAACGGCGGGCAAAACCAAGACGAAGCCGCGCGGCCTCGCGCGCGTGCGCGGAGGCAGAGGAACAGCAAGCCGCACCGTAGGACTTCTTGGCGCGATCTTCACCTATGCGGTGCGATCCCGAATGCGATCAGACAACCCGGTGCATGGCGTCATGCGGCCGGCTGATGGTAGGCGCGAGCGGCGGTTGACCGATGACGAATACAAGGCGCTGGGCGTCGCACTGCGTAATTCGGAGGCGGCACACATTTGGCCCGCCGCGATTGCCGCTACTCGTTTTATCGCGGTAACCGGCTGGCGCAGTGGCGAGGCGCTTGGCTTGCGATGGGATGAAATCGACCTCACACGGCGCACTGCGACACTCGGCGACACCAAGACTGGCCGTAGCGCGCGCCCCCTCTCGCACGCCGCATGCGAGCTTCTGCGCAGCCTTGGACAGTCGGGAGAACTGGTTTTCGTAGCGACGCGCGGCGAAGGCCGCATGGCGGGCTTCCCGAAATTCTGGGCGCGCATCGCGAAGCTCGGCGGACTGCCAGCCGAGGTGACGCCACACACGCTCAGACACAGTTATGCAAGCCTTGCCGGCGACATTGGCTATTCGGAACCGACAATCGCCGCCTTGATCGGGCATAAGGGGCACTCAATCACGTCGCGATATGTGCACACCGCGGATGCAGTATTGCTTGCGTCTGCCGACGCTGTTTCCGATCGCACGCTGACGCTCATGGGCGAGCGCAAATCCGCGGCAGTCGTTCAGTTGCGCCGCGGCCGTCAAAAATGACCGGCAATTTTGATCCGGTACGGTACGAAAGACTTGTCGAGCGTCTTTTAGATTTGCAGCGGCGCGAATCGTCGCTTGATCCGCTTAGTCGAAGTTTGGAGGTGCTTGTCGCGGTGCTCCTTTTTCTAAATGCCGACACCCGCCTTGTGGAGAGCGAAGCGAACAGACCATTGTGGCGGCTGTCCCTCGCCCTACACGATCGGATGCAGGGAGCTAAGCCGAAATTATTTTTTGATGCGCCAGACCGGATGGGCGCGAAGGGCGCGCCAAGCTACACGTCCGCGTTAATTCTTCGGACGCTTGTAAATGTCGCGTTCTTGAATTTATGCGACGCCGGCACGTCTCAGCAAGAAGCAAGCCGATGGCTCGCCAGAGAGCTTAAGCGCACTGGTATCAGGCAGCCGAACGGACGCGCCGTTGATGCAAACGCGATTGCTCGTTGGGGCGCGGAGCTAGGCGGCAAGTCGCTAAAGGGCTCCGATCAGGTATTCACGGATTTTGTTCTCGGCACTCTGCATACCCTGCGCGAAAAGTATCCACAGGAGCAATCCGGCGACACTCCGCTTACCCCGCAGCAAGCGAAAATGGCGACGGCGGGGTTCATCAAGCTGCTGAAGATCGCCGGATTCTGAAAAAGCCTCCCTCTTATTCAGGGAATGATTGCGGCCATCTTTGCGCCGACGCGCACGCTTGTGTGCAATAGCAATGGTGATGCAATGATCCCTGATAACCCCGACGCTCGGTTGACACGTAATGCAACTGCCGCCGCGCTTACCGCGGCCGGTTTTCCGATCAAGGCCGCGACGCTCGCAACAAAGGCAACGAGGGGAGGCGGGCCGCCGTTCCACCGGTTTGGTGCCCGGCCCCTGTACAAATGGGCGGACGCGTTGCGCTGGGCGCAATCGCGTTTGGGCCCGCCGATCGAAAGTACAAGCGAGCTTGACGCAGCATGAAAAAAGAACACCCCCGCCGTGATTGCGTCACGGCAGGGGCGGCAGGTAAAGGTGAACATTCGAAATTTACCGCGCCGTCCCCGGCATTTCAACCGCCTAGCGCGAACAACGCAAATGGCGATCAAACGGCCGCCGACGCTACTAG
>PLTE01000245.1 GCA_003164375.1 Hyphomicrobiales bacterium
CGCCGACCGAGCCGTTCAAGCGCGCTGTCAGCGTCTGTTTGCGCGCGATCGCCGGCAAGGGCGATCTCGAAGTCAGCTTTGCCTCCGAGCGTCCCGGTCTTGGCGGCGGCAAGGCGCGCCTGCCGGAGCCGCCGCGCCGGCTCAATGAGCGGGAGGCCGCGATCGTGCGCGGCCATGCCGATTCGATCGCGCTGCGGCTCGCCTGTCACGATCCTGCGGTGCACCGTAAGCTCGCGCCCGGCGGCCAGCAGGCGCGTGCGGTGTTCGAAGCGGTCGAACAGGCCCGCGTCGAGGCGATCGGCGCGCGCCGCATGGGCGGGGTGGCGAAAAACCTCGCCGCCATGCTTGACGACCGCTTTCATCGCGGCAAATTCGACGACATCACGGATCGCGCCGACGCACCAATCGAGGATGCGCTCGCAATGATAGTGCGCGAGCGGCTGACCGGCGAGACGCCGCCAGCCACCGCGCGCAAACTCGTCGATCTATGGCGGCCGCTGATCGAGCAGCGCGCTGGTCGCAATCTCGATCGCCTCGAGCGAGTGCTCGACGACCAGCGGCAGTTTGGCGACGTCGTGCACGATCTACTCGACAGTCTGGACATGGGCGAGGATCGCTCGAGCGATTCCGATGAGGACGAGGGCGAAGAGGGCGAGGAGCAGAACCAAAAGGACGAATCGGGCGAGGACGGTGAGGCGTCCGATTCGGCCGAGAGCGACAAGATGAGCAGCGAGGCCGACGCCTCGGCCGACGAATTGCCCGACAGCGCCTCCGAAGCGGTCGATGCGCCGGCCGCCGAAATGGCCGACGACGCCGAGATGGGCGATTCCGAAACCGCCGCCGAACCGTGGCGGCCGCGCAGCCAGCGCAACGAGCCGCGCGGGCCGGATTATCGGCCATTCACCGCCAAATTCGACGAGACGGTGGGCGCCGAAGATTTATGCGAGCCGGAAGAACTCGATCGGTTGCGCGGTTATCTTGATAAGCAACTTTCGCATCTGCAGGGCGTGGTCGCGCGGCTCGCCAACCGCCTGCAGCGGTTGTTGCTGGCGCAGCAAAACCGCGCCTGGGAGTTCGACCTGGAAGAAGGCTTGCTCGATCCGGCGCGGCTGACGCGTGTCATCGTCGACCCGATGCATCCGCTGTCGTTCAAGCGTGAAAAAGATACCGATTTTCGCGACACCGTGGTGACGCTGCTGCTCGACAATTCCGGCTCGATGCGCGGCCGCCCGATCACGGTGGCCGCAACCTGCGCCGATATCTTGGCGCGCACGCTGGAGCGCTGCGGCGTCAAAGTGGAGATTCTCGGCTTCACCACGCGGGCTTGGAAGGGCGGCCAGTCGCGCGAGTCCTGGCTTGCCCACGGCAAGCCGGCCAATCCCGGGCGGCTGAACGATCTACGCCACATCATCTACAAGGCGGCCGACGCTCCCTGGCGGCGGGCGCGTAAGAATCTCGGCCTGATGATGCGCGAGGGTTTGCTCAAGGAAAACATCGACGGCGAGGCGCTCGATTGGGCGCACCGGCGGCTGTTGGCGCGGCCGGAATCGCGCAAGATTCTCATGATGATTTCCGACGGCGCACCGGTCGACGATTCGACACTTTCGGTCAATCCCGGCAATTATCTTGAGCGGCACCTGCGCTGGGTGATCGAAGATATCGAAACCCGCTCGCCGGTGGAATTGATCGCCATCGGCATAGGCCACGACGTGACACGCTATTACCGGCGCGCGGTCACTATCGTCGATGCTGAGGAGCTTGGCGGCGTGATGACGGAAAAGCTCGCCGAGCTGTTCGCAGAAAGCCCGGCCGAGCAGCCGGCGCGTCCGGTGCGGCCGCGGCGGCTCAACGCCTAAGGCGTCGCAGCGCGGGTAAACATGCCGCATGGACCCCGCTCTCAAGATCGTCATTGTCGATGAAAACCCGGTACGCGCCGCGATCTTGGCCGACGGACTGCGCGAAGCCGGGTATACGCACGTCACCCGAATCGAAGAGATGACCAGCCTGCTCGCGCGCATTTACGAGCTCGATCCCGACGTCATTCTCATCGATCTGGAAAATCCAAGCCGTGACGTTCTCGCCCAGATGTTCCAGGTCAGCCGCGCCGTCAAGCGGCCGGTCGCGATGTTCGTCGATCAAAGTGATAGCGCGGCGATCGAGGCTGCCGTCGATGCCGGCGTTTCGGCCTATATCGTCGACGGTCTGAAGAAGGAGCGGATCAAGAATATACTCGATCTGTGTATTTCGCGTTTTCACGCCTTTGCGCGATTGAAGGACGAACTCGAGCGCGCGCAAACCGCGCTGAGCGAGCGCAAGGTGATCGACCGTGCCAAGGGCATTCTCATGAAGATCCGGAAAATAAGCGAGGCGGACGCTTACGCGCTGCTGCGCAGGACCGCCATGAACGAGAATAAGAAGATCGCCGACCTCGCGCAGTCGGTCGTCACCGCCGCGGAGCTTCTGAAATGACTGCGGATGCTCTGCGTGTCGGATTCATACCGCTTGTCGACTCGGCGGCGCTCCTCGTTGCGGTCGACAAGGGTTTTGCGGCACATGAAGGCTTGGCGGTTGAACTGGTCCGTGAAGTCTCGTGGTCCAACGTCCGTGATAAGCTCAATATCGGCTTGTTCGATGCCGCCCATCTCCTAGCGCCGCTCGCCATCGCTTCCAGCCTCGGCGTCGGTCACGTCAAGATGCCGCTGCTCGCGCCGTTCCTGCTCGGCTTCAACGGCAATGCGATCACGGTCTCGCCCGGCCTTTACGATCTGCTTGCGGCCGCCACCGACGGCAACCTCGCCGACCCGAATGTTTCCGCACGAGCGCTGGCACGTGTCGTAGCCGACCGTCGCGGCAAAGGCCGCGATCCGCTGACGTTCGGCATGACGTTTCCGTTCTCGACCCATAATTACCAGATTCGCTACTGGATGGCGGCGGGCGGCGTCGATCCGGATGAGGATGTACGACTGGTCGTGTTGCCGCCGCCCTACATGGTGGACAGCCTCGCCAGCCGGCAAGTCGACGGTTTCTGTGTCGGCGCGCCATGGAATTCGATCGCGGTCGAATTAGGCATCGGGCGAATTCTCCATTTTGGCCGCGACATCGTTGCCCATGCTCCGGAAAAGGTATTAGCCGTGCGCGCCGCATGGGCTGCCAATCGAGCGGATGTCCTGCAGCGGCTGTTGCGCGCGCTCGGCCGCGCCGCGCTCTTCATCAACGATCCAGCCAACCTGGATGACGTCGCAGCGCTCCTTGCTGCGCCGCAGAGGGTCGGGGTAGCGCCTGAATTGATCCGCGCCACAATCGAAGGCCGTTTGCGCACGGCGCTCGGTGGTACGCCACGTGTTGCACCGGATTACGTCATGATCGGACGCGATGGTGCTGCGCGGCCCGAATTGCTCGATGCGGCGTGGCTCTATGCGCAGATGGTGCGCTGGGGCCAAGCGCCGTTTTCGATGGAATCCGTCGCTGCCGCCAAGGCGTGCTTTCGTCCCGATCTTTACGACTCCGCGGTGGAACGAAGCGCAACATTGCCGGACATGCCGGCGGATAGGATCGGCGCATTTGTAGGTCCGCCGTTTCATGACGACGACGTTGCCGGCTATCTGGCGGCATTGAAAATGCCGCCCGGCCATCGATAGACCTGCCACTTTGCACTGCACAAAGTTTTCCCACGCTGCAGCGCGGCTAGGCATGCGGCCTTAATTCCGTTCACCGTCACATCCTGTAAGCGGCTGAATAATCGCCGTTTTTCGAAACTTTTGCCGTTGGCACAAACCTTGAATTGAGAGAACTCGGTGACGGCCCTCGTCGAGTGGCGTCGCCAGACCCAACGATAGGATGACAGCAACGACGCTGTCCCGGGGGAGCGCAAGCCTGCTCTCTTCCGGGGGCGGTTTTTTTGCTGGTCGGTCGGGCGCCGCGATGACCACCGCCAGTCAGATCGGGAACGCACAGTCAGAAGGGAAATCTCTAATGAGCGAGCGAAATACCACCTGGATTTCGGAATGGAATCCCGACGATGAGGCATTTTGGGAGTCGAAAGGCAAAGCCATCGCGAAACGCAATCTCATTTGGTCGATCGTCGCTGAACATATCGGTTTCTCGATCTGGCTGATCTGGAGCATCGTCGCGACTAAACTGCCGCAGGCCGGCTTTCACTACACGACCGATCAATTGTTTCAACTCGTGGCATTGCCAGGATTGATCGGCTCGCTCATGAGATTTCCCTACACCTTCGCGGTAACGACATTTGGCGGCCGGAACTGGACGATCTTCAGCGCCTCCGTGCTCTTCATCCCGACGATCGCGCTCTCGTATTTCGTGACGAAGCCCGATACGCCGTACTCGGTAATGCTGTTGGTGTCGGCGTTGGCGGGACTTGGTGGCGGCAATTTCGCCTCGAGCATGGCCAATATTTCTTTCTTCTATCCGGACCGCATGAAGGGCTGGGCGCTGGGTTTGAATGCCGCCGGCGGCAATATCGGCGTCAGCAGCGTGCAGTTGCTCGCGCCGATACTGATGGGGCTCGGTATCATCAACCTTTACCAGGGAACGCCGGGTCCCGGCGGCCTCTATCTGCAGAACGCCGGGCTGATGTGGTTGCTGCCGCTCGCGATCGCAGTGTTCGGCGCAATCTTCTTCATGAACAATCTCGCCACGGCGCGCTCGACCTTCAAAGATCAACTTGCCATCGTCGGACGCAAGCACACATGGATCATGTCCTACATTTACATCGGGACGTTCGGCTCATTCATCGGCTACTCGGCTGCGTTTCCGCTTCTGATAAAAACTCAATTCCCGGCGGTCACTGTGAGCGTCGCATTCCTGGGACCGCTTGTGGGCTCACTCTCGCGTCCGTTCGGCGGCTTGCTTGCCGATAAGGTCGGCGGCGCGATCGTGACGTTCTGGAATTTCATCGCGATGGGGGCGGCCACCATCGGCGTGCTGTACTTCGTCGNNCCGGGATCGGCAACGGATCGACCTATCGCATGATCCCGTCGATCTTCCGTGAGGAAAAACTCCGTGAAGCGAAGGGCACCGGGGAAATCGGCCGGGCGGCTGCTTGGAAGGCGGCGAGTCTCGAAGGTGGCGCCGCGCTTGGATTTATCGGCGCTATAGGCGCTTGCGGCGGCTACCTGATTCCGCGCGGCTTCGGCGCGTCGATTGCCGCCACCGGTGGTCCGCACCTCGCATTGGAAGTCTATCTGGCCTTCTACGCGACCTGCCTGACACTCACCTGGTGGTACTACATGCGCAAGAGTCCACTTGCCTCGGGTACGCCGAGCCTCGCCGAAGCGCGTGTGTGATGGCTACGAGCAGCGAACCGGGCAATAAAGGACAATCGCAATGACGCCGGACCAAGTGAAGGCGATCCAGGAGAGTTTTGCCAAGGTCGCGCCGATCTCGGAGCAAGCGGCCGCACTGTTCTAT
>PLTE01000428.1 GCA_003164375.1 Hyphomicrobiales bacterium
CTTGCCGCGACCTTTGGGGCCGTTTCTTTGATAATTTGTGCTCTTACACCTTGCGCAAGATCGGTCATGCTGCGCACCGGCAGGCTCCCTCGGGCGAATCAGTGCTAAAAACTTAGCAGATTCTGTCATTTCGGACTTGGCATTGACGGAGGACTTGAGATTGACGATTTGGGATTGACCGCCGGTTTCCTGTTTTCGGGATCATGCTCTAAGACAGCGCCGCGGAGGTTGCGATGACGCCTCGAAGCTGCCTTGCGATCGTGCTCGCAGCCGGCGAGGGCACGCGCATGCGCTCGGCACGGCCGAAAGTGCTGCATGCGATCGCCGGTCAATCGCTGCTCGCTCATGTGCTCGCCGCAGTCGCCAAGGCCGGCGTCAGGACGACTGCGGCCGTTATCGGTCCGGGCCAAGATGCGGTCGCCGCGGAAGTCGCGCGGGTCTGTCCCGGCGCTGCGGTCTTTCTGCAGCAGGAACGTCGCGGCACCGCGCATGCCGTGCTTGCCGCTAAAGCTGCCATCGCGCAGCAGCCCGACGATATTCTGGTGGTCTATGGCGATACCCCGCTGATCCGGCCGGCGACGCTGCAACGGCTTCGCGCGCCGCTTGCCGACGGCGCGGCGATCGCCGTGCTCGGCTTCCGCCCAGCCGATCCGGCGGGTTACGGCCGCCTGATCATGTCAGGCGACGATCTCGTCGCCATTCGCGAAGAGGCCGATGCGAGCGCAAGCGAGCGGAAAATCGATTTCTGCAATGGCGGCATCATGGCGCTTTCGGGTGCGAGCGCGCTTGCCATTCTGGAGCGGATCGCTAACCACAATCGCAAGGGCGAATTCTATCTGACCGATGCGGTCGAGATCGCGCGCAGCATGGCACTTCGCTGTGTTGCGATCGAAGTCGAGGAGGATGACGTGCGCGGCATCAACACCAAAAGCCAGCTCGCCGAGGCGGAAGCGGTGGCGCAGCAACGGCTACGTGAGGCAGCGCTGGAGGCCGGCGTCACACTCATCGCGCCGGAGACGGTGCATCTGTGCGCCGATACCAAATTCGGCCGCGACGTGGTGGTCGAACCCTATGTGGTGTTCGGCGAGAAGGTGACGGTGGAGGACGGCGCCGTCATTCACTCATTTTCTCATTTGGTCGGCGCGCATGTCGGCAAGGGCGCGTCGGTCGGACCGTTTGCGCGGCTGCGGCCGGGCACGCAGCTCGGCGACAGTTCGCACATCGGCAATTTCGTCGAGGTCAAAGCCGCGCTCATTGAAGCCGGCGCCAAGGCCAACCACTTAAGCTATATCGGCGACGCGACGGTCGGCGCCAACGCCAATATCGGGGCCGGCACCATCACCTGCAATTATGACGGCACCGACAAGCATCGCACCGCAATCGGCAAGGATGCGTTTATCGGCTCGAACTCGGCGCTGGTGGCCCCGGTCGAAATCGGCGATGGCGCCTATATCGCCTCCGGATCGGTGATTACGGCCAATGTGCCGGCGAACGCGTTGGCGCTGGCGCGGGCCCGGCAAGTCGTTAAGGAAGGTTGGGCAACGCGCTTGCGTAGCCTGAAATCGCTCGGCAAGAAGAAGGCCCATTCGCGCGATTGAGCGGGGCGCCTGCGCCGGATGTGTCATGGAACGAAAAGTTTTTTGATTTCTGGCCCGCAGATCGTTGCGCTTTAACGGCTAGTCGCTCGGCGGCTTTAGCCGCTGCACCATTTGAGGAGAGCATGCACACGGATGTGCGGCATTATCGGTATCATCGGGAGTGAGCCGGCGGCGACTGGGCTCATCGACGCGCTCAAGCGTCTGGAGTATCGCGGCTACGATTCCGCCGGCGTCGCCACGCTCGAACATGGCACGCTGACGCGGCGGCGCGCCGAGGGCAAGCTGAAGAACCTCGAACTCAAACTTGCGCGCGAGCCGCTGTCGGGCACGATCGGTATCGGCCACACCCGCTGGGCGACGCACGGCCGGCCGACCGAAAACAACGCGCATCCGCACGCGACCGAGAAATTGGCGGTCGTGCATAACGGCATCATCGAGAATTTCAGCGAGTTGCGGCGTGAGCTCGAAGCCAAGGGCGTCAAATTCGCAACCGATACCGACACCGAGGTGATCGCTCACCTGGTTTCGGAGGAGATGAAACGCGGCGCTTCGCCGATTGCTGCGGTCAAGGCGGCGCTGCCGCGTTTACGTGGCGCCTTCGCGCTCGCCTTTTTGTTCGCGGGCGAGGACGATTTGTTGATCGGCGCGCGGCGCGGTTCGCCGCTGGCGATCGGTTTCGGCGACGGCGCCATGTATATCGGCTCCGACGCTATCGCGCTGGCGCCGTTCACCGATACCGTCAGCTATCTGGACGACGGCGATTGGGTGATCGTGCACCGCAACGGCGCCGAGATCCACGACAGTGATGGCAACATCGTGCATCGCCCCGTGCTCAAGTCGCAAGCCTCGGTGATGCTGATCGACAAGGGCAACCATCGCCATTTCATGGCCAAGGAGATTTTCGAACAGCCGGAAGTGGTCGGGCATACGCTCGCCAATTACGTCGTCATGGCGACGGAACAAGTGGCGCTGCCGATGCAGCTGCCGTTCGATTTCCGCGCGCTGAAGCAGATATCGATCGCGGCCTGCGGCACGGCTTATTACGCCGGCATGGTGGCAAGGTACTGGTTCGAACGCTTCGCGCAATTGCCGGTCGAGGTCGATATCGCGTCCGAGTTCCGCTACCGCGACGTGCCGCTCGCGCCGGGCAATCTCGCAATCTTCGTGTCGCAATCGGGCGAGACCGCCGATACGCTGGCGTCGCTGCGCTATGCGCGTGCGCATGGGCAGCACGTTCTCTCGGTGGTCAATGTGCCGAACTCGAGCATTGCGCGCGAAAGCGACGTCGTCATGCCGACGCTGGCCGGCCCCGAGATCGGCGTCGCGTCCACCAAGGCTTTTACGTGTCAGTTGGCCGCGCTTGCCGCACTCGCGATCGCCGCCGGCCGCGCCCGCGGCGTGCTGACCGAGAGCGACGAGAAGACTCTCGTCCATGCGCTGATCGAGGTGCCGCGACAGCTCAATGAGGCTTTGGCGCTCGAACCACAGATCGAACTCCTGGCGCGCGATCTGGCGAAATCAAGCGACGTGCTTTATCTCGGCCGCGGCACGAGCTATCCGCTGGCGCTGGAAGGCGCGCTGAAACTGAAGGAAATCTCCTACATCCATGCCGAAGGCTATGCGGCGGGCGAACTCAAACACGGCCCGATCGCGCTGATCGACGAGAACATGCCGGTGATCGTGATCGCGCCGCACGACAAAGTGTTCGAAAAGACGGTGTCGAACATGCAGGAGGTCGCCGCGCGCGGCGGCCGGCTCATCCTGATGACCGATGCCGAGGGTGCCCGCTTAGCCGACGTGCAGTCGATGATGACGCTGACCTTGCCGACGGTGCACCCGGCCGTGGCGCCGCTCATTTACGCGGTTCCGGTGCAGCTTCTCGCCTATCACACCGCCGTCATCATGGGCACCGATGTCGATCAGCCGCGCAACCTGGCGAAGTCGGTGACGGTGGAATAACCCCGTCGTCATGCCGGGGCTTGTCCCCGGCATCCACGCCTTGGGCATGCAACCCGCCCCGATAACCTTGCATGTAGCACGCAACGTGCTACATTCCCCGTATGAGCAAAACCGTCACCCTCCGCGAGGCAAACCAAAGCTTCGCCCGCTGTGTCCGCGAAGTGGAGGCGGGCGAAGAGTTCGTCATCACCCGCAACGGCACGCCTGTTGCGCGACTGGTGCCGGTGAGTGCGGAACGTGTGCTGACGCAAGAGCAGGAAGCGGCATGGGAGCGGACGCAGGCGCGCATGCGTAAGGGTTGGCCACTCAACGCCCATCGGCTGGATCGAGACGCATTGCATGAGCGCTGAGCGGTTCACGCTCGATACGAACATCCTCGTCTACAGCATGGACGTCGGTGCCGGTGATCGACAGCTGCGCGCAGCACGGGTCATTGAGCTTGCGCGGCGTCGCGATTGCTGGGTGACCTTGCAAGCCGTGTCCGAATTCTACGCGGCAGCCACACGCAAGCGACTGGTTAGCCATACGGAGGCCGCCGATCAGGCGAATGATTGGCTGACGATGTTTCCAGCTGTCTCGGCCTCGGTCAGTGCGGTACGGACCGCTTTGACTGCGACGGGTCGCGCTTCCTACTGGGGTGCCTTGTTGGTCGCCAGTGCCGCAGAAGCAGGCTGCACCGCGATCCTGACTGAAGACATGGCGGACGGAACTGCGCTGTATGACGTGCGCGTGCTGAACCCGCTCGTCGGGGAGGAGTTCTCGGAACCGGATCGTCGTCTGCTTGGCGCGGAATGATTAGCCAGTGTCTCTGTCCGGTTAGCACGGCGATACCCACTGGCACGTGTTCGGTTTGGGTCATCTCATAGGCTCAAATGTGATGGAGCCAGTTTATCAGGGAGGTCGATGAGACGATGGAGGAGCGTATAATTCATATCAAATGGTGCGGGCCATATCTTATCGACGAAATAAGATGTATGAGAGGTTCTAAAGATAAAGGGCTGTATCAGTATATGCCCATCACCCCGTGTACGGACGGAACCTGGTGTACATCGGCAAAACCTTTGGCTCGTTTAGTTTTCGAATCCAACAACATGGATGAGAAAGCGGCGCAGAAAACGACCCGAAGCTGGTGGAATATTATGTTGGGCGTCTAATTGGTCGTGTCACACTTCCTCCTGAACAAT
>PLTE01000217.1 GCA_003164375.1 Hyphomicrobiales bacterium
GGCTTCGGCGCGTCGATTGCCGCCACCGGTGGTCCGCACCTCGCATTGGAAGTCTATCTGGCCTTCTACGCGACCTGCCTGACACTCACCTGGTGGTACTACATGCGCAAGAGTCCACTTGCCTCGGGTACGCCGAGCCTCGCCGAAGCGCGTGTGTGATGGCTACGAGCAGCGAACCGGGCAATAAAGGACAATCGCAATGACGCCGGACCAAGTGAAGGCGATCCAGGAGAGTTTTGCCAAGGTCGCGCCGATCNNTGAGATCGCGCCGTCAGTCAAGCCGCTGTTTCGCGGTGACATGAAGGAGCAGGGCCGCAAGCTGATGGCGACACTTGCCGTTGTCGTCAATGGACTCTCCAATCTCGATGCCGTGCTGCCCGCGGCAAGCGCGCTTGCAAAGCGGCATGTCGACTATGGGGTAAAGCCGACCGACTACGAGCCGGTAGGCGCGGCGCTGCTGTGGACGCTGGAGCGCGGTCTCGGCGAGCAATGGACGCCCGAACTCTCGGCGGCTTGGGCCCGCGCCTACACGATCCTGTCCGATTTTATGATCAGCGAGGCCTATGGCCGCAGCGCCGCGGCGGAGTGAGGGCGCAGAATGAGCGAGCCTCTCGTCATCATCGGCAACGGCATGGCTGGCGCGCGGCTGTGCGAGGAATTGTCGCGCCGCGCGCTTGGCCGCTACGCCATCGCTGTGGTTGGGCAAGAGCCGCAACTGGCCTATAACCGCGTGCTTCTTTCGTCGGTCCTTGCCGGCGAAGTGCCGGCGAACGAAATTGCATTAAAATCCTCCGGCTGGTGGCGCGATCGCGGCGTAACCCTGTGCTATGGCGACGCCGTGACGGCGGTCGACGTCGCGAAACGCATGGTGACGTGCGCCGATGGCAGAACGCTCGAATTCGCCAAGCTCGTATTCGCCACCGGATCGCGACCGATTCGCTTGCCGGTAACGGGCGCCGATCTCCCCGGCGTCGTAACATTCCGCGACATGGCCGACGTGGCGACGATGTCGCGCGCCGCCGGCCGGGGCACTCGGGTCGTCGTCATCGGCGGGGGCCTTCTCGGCATCGAAGCCGCTTACGGGCTTGCCAAGGCTGGCGCGGCGGTCACGCTCGTCCATCTCATGGATCGTCTGATGGATCGCCAGCTCGACAGGCGCGCCGCAGCACTGCTCAAGCGCGCGGTCGAAGCGAAGGGCATCGCGGTCATGCTCGAAGCCGCGACCGCGCGCCTCATCGGCGACGATCGTGTCGAAGCGGTCGAGTTCAAGGACGGCCGCACCATTGCGGCGGACATCGTGGTGGTGGCCGTGGGCATCAAACCGAACGCGGAAATTGCCGCGGCGGCGAGCATCGCAGTGAAGCGCGGGATTGTCATTGACGATCATCTCTCGACCAGTGCGGCCGATGTCTTCGCGATCGGCGAATGCGCCGAGCATCGCGGAGTCTGCTACGGGCTCGTTCAACCCGCCAACGAGCAGGCGAGCGTGCTCGCCGAGCGACTTTGCGGGCGCGAGGTCCGCTACGATGGCAGCGTGAACGCGACCAATCTGAAGGTTTCCGGCGTTCACGTGTTTTCCGCCGGCGATTTTCTCGGCGGCGCAGGCACGGAATCGGTTGTGCTCGCCGATCCCGCGCTCGGCATCTACCGAAAGCTTGTGATCGCCGGCGATCGTCTTGTCGGTGCTGTTCTCTACGGCGATACGGTGGATGCGCTGTGGTATCTGGAGCTCATCCGCACTGGGATTCCCGTCGAACATTTTCGCGAGACTCTCATTTTCGGTCGGGCGCTCGTCGAGCGGCAAGCGGCGTGACGCCGTTGTCGCGCCGTCGTCAAACGGGTGCATGGAAACTGCCATGAACGCCTTGCCGCCGCAGCAACCTGCCACGCGCACCGCCTGTCCGTATTGTGGTGTCGGCTGCGGCGTGCTCGCGGTGGCGGACCTCAATGGCGGCGCAATGATTGCCGGCGACCCAGATCATCCGGCAAATTTCGGCCGTCTTTGCTCGAAGGGCTCCGCGCTTGGCGATACGCTTTCGCTCGATCGGCGACTGCTGCATCCCATGATCCGGCGGGCTCCGGGAGTTCTCGGTCGGGTCGATTGGGACACCGCGCTCGATGCGGTCGCGAGCGGACTGCGCACGGTCGTCGATCGCGATGGTCCGGAGGCGGTGGCATTCTATCTCTCCGGGCAATTGCTGACAGAGGATTATTACGTCGCCAACAAACTGATGAAAGGCTTCCTCGGCTCGTCCAATGTCGACACCAATTCGCGCTTGTGCATGGCCTCGTCCGTCGCCGGACACCGCCGCGCTTTCGGCGCCGACATCGTGCCCGGGACCTACCGCGACATCGATGAAGCCGATCTCATCGTGCTGGTCGGCTCGAATGCGGCATGGTGCCATCCCGTCCTCTATCAGCGGATGATCGCCGCCAAGCGCAATCGTGGCGCCAAATTGATCGTCATCGATCCACGCCGAACGGCGACTGCCAAAGACGCGGATCTGTTCCTACCGATCGCGCCCGGCATGGATGCCGCGCTGTTTTGCGGCCTGCTCGTTCATCTCGCCGATACGTTGGCGCTCGACTACGCCTACATCGACAGGCACACGGCGGGCTTTGTCGAAGCGTTGGCGCGGGCTCGCGAAATTGCTGCGAACCCGGCGGCGACCGCGCGAGCCACCGGTCTCGAGCAAGCCGACGTTGCGCATTTCTTTGAACTGTTCCGCAAAACCGAGCGCGTCGTCACGTGCTTTTCGCAAGGCGTCAATCAATCTGCGCAAGGCACGGACAAGGTGAACGCCATCATCAATGCCCACCTTGCGACACGCCGCATCGGCCGCCCAGGCATGGGCCCATTCTCGCTGACCGGCCAACCTAATGCGATGGGTGGCCGCGAAGTCGGCGGTCTGTCCAATCAGCTTGCCGCCCATATGGGTTTCTCGCCCGAGGAGCGCGATCGCGTCGGGCGATTCTGGCGGGCGCCGTGCTTGGCCGCCAAGGAGGGATTAAAGGCCATCGACTTGTTCGAGGCGATCGAACGCGGCTCGATCAAAGCGCTGTGGGTCATGGCGACCAATCCGGTCGTTTCGCTGCCGCGCGCCGGCGCAGTGCGTCATGCGCTTGGAAAACTCGACTTGTTCATCGTGTCCGAGAATGTTCTCGACAATGACACGATCGCGGCCGGCGCGGAGGCGCGCACTCAAGTGCTGCTGCCTGGTGCGGCATGGGGCGAAAAGCATGGCACGGTCACCAATTCGGAGCGACGTATCTCGCGTCAACGCGCGTTCCTGCCCTTGCCGGGCGAGGCGCGACCCGATTGGTGGATCGTCACCGAGGTCGCGCGGCGATTAGGCTTTGGTTCAGCGTTTGCATTCGGTGGCCCGGCGGATATTTTTAGAGAGCACGCGGCTCTCTCGGCCTTCGAGAACAATGGGGAGCGCGATTTCGATATCGGTGCGCTTGCTGGTATCTCGGATGCGGCCTATGGCGCGCTCGATCCGGTGATGTGGCCGGCGCGCGCCGGCGAACCGTCGCGCGAACAGCGCTTCTTCGCTGCCGGCGAATTCTTCACGCCGGACCGCCGTGCGCGGTTCGTCGCTCCGGAGCGTCCCCGGCCGCGAAGCGCGACGAGCAAGTATTTTCCATTGCGGCTCAACACCGGTCGCGTGCGCGACCAATGGCATACTATGACGCGGACAGGGATGAGTCCGCGTCTGGGTACCCATTCGCCCGAGCCGTTCGTCGAGATAAACCCGGCCGATGGAGAAGCGGCGCTGCTCGCCGATGGCGGCTTTGCTAGAATCACGACGTCGCACGGCAGTGCAATCCTGAAGGTTCGTTTTGACGCCGGCCAACGACTAGGCTCGATCTTCGCGCCGATCCATTGGAGCGAAGCCACGGCAGCTTATGCGCGCGTCGGCGAGATGGTCACGGCGGCGAATGATCCATTCTCCGGCCAACCTGAACTCAAGGCGACTCCTGCGCGCGCCGAACCGGTCGAGTTCGCTTATGTTGGCATTGCGCTCTCTCGCGGCGCGATCACACTGCCGGCTGGAACGTGGTTTGCGCGTCAGGCAATCACCGGCGGCAATGCGGTTCTGTTTGCGACAAATGAACCGTTCGGGCTCTGGCATGAGCACGCCCGCACCCTGCTGCCTGCGGATGCGGAACTCGCCGAATATATCGATCAGTCGCGTGGCTTGATCCGGATCGCAGCCTTCCGCGCCGGTCGTTTCGACGGCTGTATCTTTGTCGGCCCGGCGCAAAGTCAGCCGCAATGGGGCGTGGTGCGTTCGCTGTTCGAGGCCGGCATCTTGGCCGAGCAGGAACGGCGTACGCTGCTGTCGGGGCGCAGCGCGGATGGAATGGCGGACACTGGGCCGGTGATCTGCGCGTGTTTCGGCGTCGGGCTTGCGGCGATCCAAGAAGTCGTTGCCGCGGGCCGGAACGTGACCGTCGACGACATCGGTCGAACGTTGCGCGCGGGGACGAATTGCGGGTCCTGTTTGCCTGAATTGCGGGGAATTATCGAGCGCAGCGCTAGTCCCGTCGTACCGTGAAGACGTACATGGCGCGAATGATTTGCGGATCGTCTGCTTTAAAAGCTTGCCAGTTGTCGAGATTTGTAAGCGCGGCAGCGGGCGGATATCGCTTGCGAAATCTCTCGACGGTTCGAGGTCGAAATCTATGAATGAGAGCTTCTGCTCGCTCACAGCGCAACAGAATATGTGAATATTGCTGGCGTCAAAAAGAGAATCCCGGGCGGGGCCACGGCTAAACCTGCCGTTCCCGCGCTCGGGAAAGCGATCGATGTCCGTTTAGCGCGCAGGCTACGCCGCGCAGGGCGCTCGCGGCAATTGCGGCTACGCCACTGCCAAGCGCTTCTTGACGACCTGGCGCTTGAGCTCAAGGACGCGCGGCGACAGCTCGGCGTCTTTCGCCTTCAGGAGGAAAGCGTCAAGCCCGCCACGATGATCGACGGATTTGAGCGCATTGGCCGAGATTCGCAGTCGGACCGAACGGCCGAGCGCATCCGACAACAATGTGACATTGAGCAGATTGGGCAGAAACCGCCGTTTAGTCTTGCGGTTGGAATGGCTGACCCGGTTGCCGATTTGGCGCGTCTTGCCGGTCAGTTCGCAACGCCATGCCATGGCTCGAATTCCTTATTCAAAATCTCGTCGAAATACCGCGTCATTCCTGCACGTCGAGCGGCGCCTCTCCGACGATAAAGGGAGTTGGCGCGGACCTATAGTGGCGGCCCTCTCAAGCGTCAAGCCGCCGGCGTGGTCCCGCGCCACTGCCGGCACGGCGAACCGCGGCGGACAACAGCCCCAAACCACACAAACGACGCATTCTCCGACAACACAATAACACCGGTTCCACCTCCGTTATTTGAGGAAAACCATTGTCCGTCGTCATGTTGCCGAAGCCGATTGCCCGCCGTGCCGCCGTTGCCGCGTTCGCCACGGCGTTTTTCGTGGCTGCCGCCTTAATCGCGGGCGCGGTGGCCATGGCAGGCGACACGAGCCATCAAGCGGCGGCGCAAACGTTGAGCCCAACGTCCGGCCCAGCCTCGAGCCAAGCGTCCAGTCCGGGCCGGCTTGAAGCCGTATACACCGCCAGCATCGCTGGCATCACGATCGGCCAGGGTAACTGGAGCATTGATTTCTCTGACGACCAATATACCGCCGCGGCGAGCGGCACCACGACCGGCGTTCTGCGCTTTTTCACCGGAGCCCATGGTACGGGCGCGGCGCATGGTGCCGTTAGCGCCGGTCAGCCGGTGCCGACGAGTTATGGGGCGACCATTATTTACGACCACAAGGTCGATGACGTGCGTATCGCGCTCGCGGGCGGCAATGTAACGGATTACGCCGTCGAGCCGCCGCTGCCGCCGATCCCCGATCGCATCCCGGTGACGGAAGCGGATCGCCGCGGCGTGATCGACCCGATGACCTCGATGCTCAATCGGGTTGGGGGTAACGGGGATCCAGTCGCGCCGGAGTCCTGCGAGCGCAAAGTCGGGGTGTTCGACGGCCGCGTGCGCTATGACCTCAACAGCGAATTCAAGCGCATGGAAACCGTCAAGGCGGACCGCGGCTACGCCGGTCCGGCTGTCGTTTGTGCGGTTTATTTTACGCCCATCTCCGGTTACGTGCCGAACCGCCCGGCGATTAAATATCTTGTCGAACTGCGCGATGCGGAAGTCTGGCTGGCGCCGATCGCCGGCACCCGTCTCCTAGTGCCGTTCCGCTTCTCGATGCCGACCCCGCTCGGTGTCGGGGTGCTGCAAGCAACCGAATTTGTGTCGGTCACACAGCCGTTGCATCCGCTTGCAAAGACGCAGTGAAATTTGCTTCCCGGGGGCTTGCGCAGGCGGCGGCCTCACTTAGCTTTCCCCGTTATCCACAGGAAGGCAGCCCTTGACTCGCCGCTGAATCATGATCGGGCAACGCGTTAATACCTTTGGCGCTACGACGACGACCGGGAACTGGCGAATCCACCCGATGTGGTGTGCAACGGTAAAGAGTGTGCCATATATCGCAGTGAACGAATTCGAACACGCCGAGAGTCACCGATTCGGCCGCGATTCGTTCCAGACTTGTTCCACTCCTTAAGCACAGACCTTTCCAGCGTCACATTGTGGTACAGAAGCACTGTGCCAGTTCCGCCAATGCTGCCTTAAAGCCGGGTTCGTAATGCCGATTTCCTTCTCGCCGCCTGCCAACCGTGATTTGCGTGCCCGTGGTGCCGGCGTTACCGCCGTCCTGGGCCCAACCAATACCGGGAAAACCCATCTCGCCATCGAGCGGATGCTGGCGCATTCCTCCGGACTGATCGGCCTGCCGTTGCGGCTGCTCGCGCGCGAGGTCTATAACCGCGCGGTCGAGCGGGTCGGCGCCGACGCGGTGGCGCTCGTCACCGGTGAGGAAAAAATCAAACCACCGAACCCGCGTTTCTGGGTCGCCACCGTCGAGGCGATGCCGCGCGACCTCGACGTTGCCTTCCTCGCCATCGACGAAATTCAGCTGGCCGCGGATTTTGAACGCGGCCATGTGTTTACCGATCGCATGCTGCACCGGCGTGGCCGCGAGGAAACCTTGGTGCTCGGCGCTGCTACCATGCGGCCGATCGTCGAACGGCTTCTGCCCGGCGCCAGCATCGTCAGCCGGCCGCGGCTGTCGCAGCTTACCTTTGCCGGCGAAAAGAAGCTGACGCGGTTGCCGCGCCGCTCCGCCATTGTCGCGTTTTCGGCCGACGAGGTCTACGCCATTGCGGAATTGATCCGCCGCCAACGCGGCGGCGCTGCGGTCGTGCTTGGCGCCTTGTCGCCGCGCACGCGCAATGCCCAGGTCGAGCTGTATCAGTCGGGTCAGGTCGAATACTTGGTGGCGACCGATGCCATCGGCATGGGGCTCAATCTCGATGTCGATCACATTGCCTTTGCCTCCGACCGCAAATTCGACGGCTATCAGTTCCGCAAGCTCGGCCCTGCCGAACTCGCCCAGATCGCTGGCCGCGCCGGCCGCGCCACCCGCGACGGCACATTCGGCACCAGCGGGCGCTGTCCGCCGTTCGAGCCAGAACTCGTCCACGCGCTCGAATCGCATACCTTCGAACCGGTGAAAATGGTGCAGTGGCGCAACTCCGAGCTGGATTTTTCCTCGGTCGGTGCGCTGCAGGCGGCGCTTGCCGCGGCGCCCACTGAGACCGCCCTCGGGCGCGCGCCGGTCGCCGAAGATATCCTCGTGCTCGATCACGCGGCGCGCGACGACGCGGTGCGAAATCTGATCGGGACTGCTGCCGATGTCGAGCGGCTGTGGGATGTTTGCCAGTTGCCCGACTACCGCAAGATTGCGCCAGCGAACCATGCCGAGCTGGTGGTCACTCTGTTCGGCTATCTGCAGCGCGAGGGCCGGATTGCGACCGACTGGTTTGCCCAACAGATTGCGCTCGCGGATCGCGTCGATGGAGATATCGATACGCTGTCGACGCGGATCGCTCATATCCGGACCTGGACCTTTGCCGCCAACCGCCCGGATTGGCTGGCCGATCCGGAGCACTGGCAGGGCGAGGCCCGTGCCGTCGAGGACCGGCTTTCGGACGCCCTGCACGAGCGGCTGACCGAGCGCTTCGTCGACCGTCGCACCAGTGTCTTGATGCGGCGGTTGCGAGAGAACGCAACGTTCGAGCCTGCGTTCAACAAGACCGGCGAGGTTGTGGTCGAGGGTCATGTCATCGGGCGGCTCGATGGCTTCGTTTTCCTGGCGGATGCGTCGTCGGGCGGCTCCGATGCCAAAGCTTTGCAGAACGCGGCACAGAAGGCGCTTGCCGGCGAAATCGCGTTGCGCGCCACCCGGCTTGCCGAAGCTCCCGATGAGCAATTCGTGCTGGCGGCGGACGGTACGTTGCGCTGGACCGGAGCCGCGGTCGGCAAGCTTTATGCCGGCGAGGAGGTTTTGCGCCCGCGCGTACGGGTCATCGCCGATGAACAGCTGACCGGCGCGCCGCGCGACGCCGTCGAGGCGCGGCTCGATCGCTTCGTCAAATCGCATATCGAAAAGCTGCTCGGACCGTTGTCTGAACTGGCGGCGGCCGCCGACGTGACCGGCATCGCCCGAGGCGTCGCCTTTCAATTGATCGAGGCGCTCGGCGTGCTCGACCGCCAACGCGTCGCCGAGGAAGTGAAGGGACTCGATCAGCCGGCCCGTGCCGGTTTGCGCAAATACGGTGTGCGATTTGGCGCCTATCACATTTACCTGCCGGCGCTACTTAAGCCGGCTCCGCGCCGGCTCGCCGCGCAACTCTGGGCGCTGAGCCATGCCCAGACCACCGCCCAGACTCTTGGCGAGCCTCAAACCAAGGGTCTCGACGACTTGTTGCATCTTGCCGGCAGTGGCCGCACCTCGATCCCGCTCGAGCGCGAAATCGATCCCGCGCTCTATCGCACGGCCGGCTATCGGGTGTGCGGCGAACGCGCCGTCCGTGTCGACATTCTGGAGCGGCTTGCAGATCTGATCCGGCCGGCCTTGGCCTGGCGCGAAGGTGCAGCTGGACCGAGGCCGCCGGGCGCCATGGCCGGCGGTGGTTTTACGGTCGTCAACACGATGACGTCGTTGACCGGCGCGTCGGGCGAGGATTTTGCTTCGATCCTGCGGTCGCTCGGCTACCGCATGGAACGTCGACCGAAACTGCCTGAATCATCGCCTGAACCGCCGGTCGTCACGCTGGCGCCGGAGATTGCCGCGGTAGCTGAAGCGGGCGAAGGGGTGATCGAGCCGGTAGCGGCCGATGCTCCGGAAAATGTCGGTCAGGCCACAGATGCACTGGCGGAACCTGCGCCCGCGCCGGACGATCCGACTGTTGTCGATCAAAACGGCGAGCAATCAGGCCGTGGACCTGTGCCGGCCCAGCAATCAAGCCTGGAACTCGGCCCTGAGGCAATCGCTCAGCCGGCCCCGGATACCGTTACAGCGATTCCCGTGACCGAGGCGGAAACCGCGGCGCTTTCAAACGTGGTCGGTGAGGCCCATGCGTCTGTGGAAACTGGTCAGCAGGCCGCGGCCGCGGAGCCTATTCTGATCGAAGTCTGGCGGCCAGGCCGCTCTGAAGGTCGCCGCCGGCCGCGTCCCGGACGACGCGAAGCGGGCAAGGAAACCCGTAGGGATGCGGTCAGGAGGGCGCCGCCGCAGAGTGCAGAAATCGTCGTGGCACTGGCTCCATCTGCCGATGCCATGGCGTCATCGCCGGCCGAGCAGCCGCAGAACGCCGGCGCCGCCCCCTCCCAGGAAGCGCGTCCTTCGCGCCACCGTCGCCGCCACGGTGGCGAACATCGCGCTGGCGAGCACCGCCCCGACCGCCCGCAGCGCGAGCGGCCTCCCGCTCGCCCGGCGCGGTTTGAGCGGCGCGAGAAAGCCCCCGATCCGAATTCACCCTTCGCCAAGCTTGCTGCGTTGAAAGCGCAGCTTGAGGCTAGCGCGAAGGAGCGCGGCTGAGTGCCGACGGCACTTGATCGCCAGCGCATTGATCGGTGGCTATGGCACGCTCGTTTGGTGCGCACGCGCGAAGCAGCCGCAGCGCTCGCCGACGCTGGCTTCGTCCGGGTCAACGGAGCGCGAATCGATGCGTCGGGGCGCATGGTGCGCGCCGGCGATGTGATTACGGTCGCGCTCGACGGCGGCGTGCGCGTGCTGAAGGTGCGGGGATTTGTCGAGCGGCGGGGTCCTGCCGGGACTGTCGGGATGCTATATGAAGCCCTCGGATAAGCCGCTGCGGCGCCAATAGGAAGAACTTCCGCGGGGCTATGATGGGCACTTCTTGCGTGTATCTACCCCATGCGATAGGAGCAAGGCTCCAAAAAAGGCCGTTCAGAGTGTCCAGATGACCTATATCGTCAACGACAATTGCATCAAATGCAAATACATGGACTGCGTCGAAGTCTGCCCCGTGGATTGCTTTTACGAGGGCGAGAACATGCTGGTCATCCATCCGGATGAATGCATCGATTGCGGCGTCTGCGAGCCGGAATGCCCGGTCGAGGCGATTAAGCCCGATACCGAGCCTGGCGTCGAAAAGTGGCTTACAATCAATGCCGAATACGCCAAATCGTGGCCTAATATCACGGCTAAGAAGACGCCACCTACCGATGCCAAGGATTGGGAAGGCATCGCCAATAAGTTCGAGGAGCACTTTTCGGCGAAGCCGGGCAGCGGCGACTAATCCGTATTCGGGTTTACCCTCGCTTGAACAATTACCCGTTGTAAAGATTAACCATTGTTAAGGATTCCGGCGGGCGAAGACCTGCTGCGACGCTTTCGCAAGTCATAAGGCTTTGATTTTAGCCGAAAATGTGATATACGGGTATTTCATAATGAAGAACGCCCCACGAAACGCTGCTCCCAGCCGGGAGCATATTTTTTCGGAGGGGTATCGAGGAACCGCAGAAAGAGGCGTGATTTCCACGCGAGAGCAGTGGCAGAGAAAACTCGTCGTCGTTCAAAGAAAAGTGCGGCCGGCATGAGCCGGAAGACAGCAAAAACCTCCTCCCGCGCGAGCCGGAGGTCCTCACAGTCCACGCGAGCGATGACCCGCGGTCGGGTCAGCGTGGCGAAGCCCGCGCATCGGCGCAAGCCGGAGGCGGAAGGAGCAAGTACTTTGGGAATGAATGCGAAGAAGACTACCCAACGACAAGGCTTCAAGACTCAAGAATTTATCGTCTATCCGGCTCATGGCGTGGGTCAGATCATAGCGATTGAGGAACAAGAGGTCGCCGGCGCGCGGCTTGAGCTGTTTGTCATCAATTTCGTCAAGGACAAAATGACGCTGCGGGTCCCGACCTCCAAGGTGGCCTCCGTCGGCATGCGCAAGCTTGCCGAGACGCCGATGGTCAAGCGGGCGCTCGAGACGCTCAAGGGACGGGCGCGGATCAAGCGCACAATGTGGTCGCGGCGTGCTCAGGAATACGAAGCTAAGATCAATTCCGGCGACATCGTCGCCATCGCCGAGGTCGTGCGCGATCTCTATCGGTCCGACACGCAACCGGAGCAGTCCTATTCCGAGCGTCAGCTCTACGAGGCTGCGCTAGACCGGCTGTCGCGAGAGGTTGCCGCCGTGCAGCGCATCACCGAGACCGAAGCTGTCAAGGAGATCGAGGCTGCGCTTGCCAAGGGGCCGCGTCGCGGTCCCAAGCCCGAGGCGGAAGAAGATGCCGTCGTCGAGGAAGAGGCAGCGTAATCCTATCAATTCAATCGCAAGATAAGAAAGGCCCGGCAGCAATGCCGGGCCTTTTTCGTCGCTTCATGACGCGTCGCCGTGTTGCCGATAAAACACCTATGGTTAGTCATAAATTAAGCGTCATTTGGAAGGAGTAAGATCGCGTAGCGATTAAGTAGGGGGGCGTCTGGAATGCGGCGGAACACATCGCTCGGGCGTCGCCGGGTGCTTCCGATTCTACTCGCCAGCGGTATCGGATATCTGCTCGGCGCTTGGCACATTACGGCTTTGCGGAGCACGGAACTCTCCGCAGCCGAGGTAGTCGCATTGCGCTTTCCGGAAAGCTTCGACAATACCTCAACCGCGTCGGGTGGGCCTGGCGTCGCAGCCCCGTCGACGTTCACGATGGGCGATGCCCAGTTCGCGCTGCTCAGCCCGGAACCCATGATACCTCAAACAAGTTTGCCGCAGGCGGATACGCAAGCGACGCCGCAACTGACAATGCAAACGGCCGCTGTAGAGGCAGTCGGTGCATCACCCGCAACCGAGGCGAGCCCACGCGCGCAGGCGGCAGCACTTCGACCGGTCACGACGCCGGCCGCCGCGGCACAGTCGGCGAACGAAACTAAGTCGATTGCGCCCGCCGTCCGCCGCCGCGTCATCGTCAACCGGCCAGGCTACATGCTCAATGACGCGCAGATCGCGAGCATCAAAGAGCGGCTCAATCTAACGCCGGACCAAGAGCAGATGTGGCCGGCGGTCGAAGCCGCCTTGCGCAACATTGCCTATACGCATGCGCAACAAGCACGCGGGCGCGGCCCTTCCGTAGGCGCTACGGAGACGGCCGCCGTCGATCCAAACGCAGTGCAAGGTCTTAAATCCGCGGCCGTTCCCCTCATTATGAGTTTTAATGCGGAGCAAAAGGAAGAAGTGCGCGGTATCGTCCACGTCATGGGACTCGATCAGCTCGCTTCGCAATTCTAAGCGACCGAGCGCAACGGCGCGCTCAGCAAAAATAAATTCAATAAGCTCTAGGGCCTGTCGTCATTTAGGGGATTCGCAAATCAGCTGAAGCGTGATTCATAGGGAGCCTCTTTTCGGAGGCTTTGCGATGAAGCGCTACGGATTGCGCGATGACCAGTTTGCGCGGATTGAGAGTTTATTGCCGGGCCGTCCCGGCACGGTTGGCCGCAACAGTGAACATGGCAATCGGCTGTTCGTCGAGGCGGTGATCTGGAAATTCCGTTCCGGCGCTCCGTGGCGCGATTTACCGGAGCGCTTTGGCGACTGGAAGAATACGCATAAGCGCTTCTCCCGGTGGGCGGCAAGCGGCGTTTGGGAGAGTCTTTTCAAGACTTTGGCGGATGATCCGGATAACGAATACGCGATGATCGACGCCACCATCGTCAGGGCGCATCAGCACAGTGCTGGTGCCCGTAAAAAGGGGGTTACGACCAAGCCATCGG
>PLTE01000001.1 GCA_003164375.1 Hyphomicrobiales bacterium
TTTGAATTTGCTGAAAGGTCACTCCCAGTTTGGAGCCTAATTGTCCCTGTGTGAGCCCCTTCGACAATCGATGAACGCGGATCGCCTCACCGATGAGTTTATCTATTCTCGTGGCGGATTTGTTCGATATTCTGGGCATTAAAAGGCTCCAAGGAAAAGCGGCCAATACTCCAATTTGAACTGCTTCACCTGGAAGACCAATAACCTAGCGGTAGTCAGATCGATTAAAACAATCAACGATCGTATTTGCGCTGAATGTCATTTTGACTTGGATCGCCCTTGGTCCGCGCCAAAAGATTGCTTCATACTGGCTGAGGCGACCGAGTGCCAAGTCAGGGAGATTGGCCAGCGGCCGGATACGAGGGCACCGGTGGGTTCGTTCCGCTAGAAGCACGCAATAAGTTCAATTATTATTTTCACATCCCATGATTATCATGCCGCAAGGTGACCAGGTCAAACGGCAATCGACATCGGAACGCGGCAATTCATATCAGTGCTCGGCAGAGCAACCGTCACTTGACCGTTCACCGCAAAGCATGGTCGGGGAGTGCTATAGTGGATGTCGAGTAAGCGAACACAAAGCGGAGCCTCACACCGTGTCGACGGGGATCTTGATCTAACGCTGTCGAGCTTCATTTGCGGATGCCCAACGCATTTTGGGCCCACCACAACAACCGTGGGGTACGGAATTGGGCACCATGATGCCGGCACGCGTTTGGGCAATGTTCAGGAGGAATAGACTCTCTTACGCCGCGTTCTGCCTTTTTGGAGTCATCGTATTTTGTTCACTGTTTGCCGAGGTCATCGCCAACGACCGGCCGATAGTTGCTTATTATAAGGACCGCATAGTCTTGCCGATCATTTTCAAATATCCAGACTCAGAATTCAACGGATTCCTCGGCGAAGCGGATTTTCGCGACCCGTTCACCTATAAGCAAATCGAGGCAAATGGCTGGATGATTTGGCCTCCCATCCGATATTCTTACGATACATTCAACTTAGATCTCCCCACGCCGGCACCATCGCCGCCGGCCTGGCTGCTGAAACCTGTCTGCGCTGGTCAGGATGGGGGCACGTGCGACCGCGATAACTGGAACTGGCTGGGGACGGACGATCAAGGTCGGGATGTCGCCGCCGGTCTGATTTACGGTCTTCGATCGATGTTCCTTATCGGGTTCTCCGCCACCATAGCGTTTGTAATCATTCAGATCGCCGGGAGCTGGGGCTGGCTTCCCTTGTCGGGGGCGTCTGGATGTTTTTTAACACCGGCTACGCCCTGGTGATCAGTTTTATTCCAGGCTTTCTGGTAGGCCACGGGATATCCATGCGTGACGCTGGCCTTGCGGCAAGCGTCATTACTTGGGCGGTCATCGGCGCCATTCCCGCCGGCGGCTTATTGCTCGATAGAACCGGTCGCGCAAATGCGCTGATGACAATCAGTTTCGGGACCATGGGGCTCACGGCCCTGCTGGCAACCGCAATGCCGTCTCCCATATTGTTCGCCCTGCTCGGAGTTAGCGTCGGCCTACCTGCCGGCGCGACTATGACCCTCCCAGCCGAGGTATTGCAGCAACAAAATCGCGAAACCGGCTTGGCGATAACTTACACGTGGTATTACGCCGGGATTGCAGTGATAACGCCGATCGCCGGATTGATGCGGGATTTATTCGGAGATGCAAGAATGCCCTTGCTTTGCGCCGGGTGCCTCGAAATTGCGGCTATCGGCGCTCTCGCTCTCTTCCGATTGTGTCAGCGCCGGTGGCAGCCTTATCCAATGGGTATCAGCTAAATGCCGCGCCGTCCGCGTGTGTCGCGATACCGACCGTGTGGTGCGCGCTCACGATTTCATGCCCGTTATCGATTTGCTCTGCGAACGCGGATCGCGCACAGGCCAGCGGCCGCTATCCACCAGGGCTAAGAAATCGCCGACGATGCGGTTATATTCGTCGGGTTCTTCTATGTTGATGGCATGACCGGAATTAGGGATCACGGATAAGGCTGCCGCGGGAATGTTCTGCTTCATGAGAATGCCGGGCAGAAGGCAGGGCCAGTCCTCGTCTCCGGTAATCAGAAGGGTCGGTAAAGTCAGTCGCCTCATCTCCTCGACAAGCGCGTAAAGTGAGGGGCGCTCCTTCTGGACGCCGAGCTGCGTATTGGCGGACCCGAGTGCCGAATTCTCCGCCAGCAATTTCCGGAACTCGGCAAAGCCGCGGGGATCTTTATTCTGGAACTGAACCCGTGTAGGGCCGAAGGCGTAGCGCGCAGCAAAGCCTTCCATGCCAACTGCTTGAATGGCCGCAGCGATAGCATCCGCCTCGCCTCGAAAGCGCTCCCGTTGGTCGATTTCAGCGCCGTAGCCGCAGCCACCGATGCAGAGCGAATGGGCCTTTTCCGGATGTCGAAATCCCAGATGGAGCGTAGCAAAGCCCCCCATCGAGAGCCCGACGACGTGAGCTTTGCTCTGGCCGATGTGTTCGATGACAGTGGCGATGTCATCGGCGGCGCGCACTTGCGAATAGGCGCTCGGGCTCTCGGGAACGTCGGACGGAGGATAGCCGCGGGCCGCAAAGGCGACGCAGCGGTAGCGCCGCCCAAAATGCCGCATCTGGTGTTCCCAGCTTTGATGGCTGCCTGCAAATTCGTGCACAAAAACGACAAGCTTACCGGACCCCGTTTCCTCGAAATAGAGTTTGACGCCGTCGTCAGCGGTTGCATAGGGCATCGCGTAAGCTCCTTACAGGATGGCGATCAAGTTGCGTCGGCGCGACTGCGAACGAACCAGTATGCCGCCCTTCGGCGAAAGCGAAAATGCGGAATCGAGTCGTCCAATCCGCTTAAGCAGGGCATTCCCAAACACACTCTTCGTAGACCGGCGGACGGCTTAACGAGCCACCGGAGAAGAAACTCAAACCGAGCCGACTAAAGCCCTCGCGTGACATGGCCGGTTCGCGCGCCCACAGGCCAGCCTCCCGATAGCGATGCAGAGAGAGCGCCAGTAATTCCTTCGGGATCCGAGAAAAAAACGGCGCCACGGCCTCAGCCAATTCTGTTGCACTGTGATTGTAGAGCCATTTCTCCATATTCGCGAGCGCGCGTGTCATGGCTGCGAACGCCTCACGATAGCTCGCGGCCCTGGTACGCGTTGCGATAAAGGCAGTGTAAACGGTCGGACCGCGTGAAGCAGCAGCGTACAACACGTTACCGACTTGATCCATTTCCGCCATGGATGCAAAAGGCTCGAATGCTTGCATAACGTCGAGGTGGCCATCGCTCAGCGCTTCATAATTGGTAGCCATAGTGCGGTCGGAAACCTTTTTCAGCATTTGTGGATCGACCCCGTTATCGCGAAGATCCTGCTGCAGGCACATCCACGGTGTCGGGACCTCCGACACGGTAGCGAATCGCAGGTGCGCGAGTTCCGATAACTTAAATGGCTTGCATTTTCCGATCAGAAAGAATGGATCGCGTGAGACGACCTCGGCGAAGCTGACCAGCGGGCTATCGGCGTCCTGGTCTCGCGCCAACATAACACGCATGGGGCCGGCCCAGGTTAGATCGATCGTGCCGTTGATCAGATGCGAAATCGCCTCGCCCGGCGTGTCGGAGGTGACTAGCTCCACGTCGAGACCTTCACGCGCATAAAGCTCGAGGCTCTGCATCGCATAATAGGGAGCGTAAAAAATCGCTCGAAAATTTTCCATTAGCCTGATCTTCACGTGATTCACCTAGTTTTACGATCGGCGGAGGGGCAGTCGGCTGGCCGCAAGATAAGCCATCCGAACAGCCGCGTCGGTATTCATCTATTCAACGGATATGCCGGCGGCTTTGATGGGGCCGGCCCATTTGGTGATTTCGCTGGCAACAAATTGAGCGAGATAGATTGAAGACCGTCGGTCATTCGGGACTAAATCAATGCCGTCGTCCCCTAACCGCTTTTGCACCAGCGGGTCGTTCATCGTCGTAACGGTAGCGTCATGCAGCGTTTGAACGATTGGGGCCGGCGCATTCGCGGGTAGGAAGAAGGCACTCCAGTTCGATGCTTCAAAATCGGTCAATCCCTGCTCATGCGCCGAGGCCAGATTTGGCAGGATCGGCGATCGCCCGTGGGTCAATATTGCAATCGGCTTGATCGCGCCGCTCTCAATCTGCGGTATTGCAGTTGGCGTATCGATGCAAAGGTAGTCGACGCGTTGCGCTATCAGGTCTTGCATCGCCAACCCGCCGCCACGATAGGGGATGTGTGTGACGTTAATGCCGATCCGCGCGTTAAGAAGGGCGCACCCCAGATGGATGGCCGAGCCTGCGCCGGCCGAAGCAAATTGCATTTTATCTTGGTTGGCCTTTGCATAGGCAATGAACTCGGCCAGCGTGTCAGGAGGCAAATCCTTCCGTACGACCAGCACCAGCGACATGTCGGCGATGAGGATGACCGGGGTGAAATCGGTCATCGAATTATAAAGTGGCTGTTTATAGAGCGTCTGGGCGACGGCGTGCGTGCCGACATTGCCGAGCACGAACTCATAGCCGTCCGGCGCCGATTTTGCGACTCGGGCCGCGCCCACCATGCCGCCGGCTCCGCCGATGTTCTCGATGACCACCTGTTGACGCAATGTTTCGCTCAAACGCGGTTGCAAAATCCGCGCGACGGCATCCATTGGTCCCCCGGCTGCGAACGGCACCACCATGGTCAACGGCCGGCTGGGCCAAGTCTCGGCGTGCGTAAGTCCAGCCACGGCACTAACGAGTATGCCAGTCATGAGTGCCCGCAGCATTGTTAGTCTCCTAGCGCCTGAAAAATGTGTCGCATCTTGGTCGAAACCGGATGTGACGATGCGTCTTCAGTTGACCGAGATGTTAGCCGCTCGCGCGATTATGCCGTACTTTGAGATTTCATCTTGGATGAATTGCACGTAACCGGGGCCCGGCAGTGGTGTTGTGAGAATCCCGGCCGACCCCAGCTTATTCACGAATGTGCGATCGACGCTGATTTTCGTCAGTTCTACGCTAAGACGGTCGACGACATCTTCGGGAAGGCCGGCGGGTCCGGATATTCCGAACCATAACCCGCCGAGGACGTTCGGGTATCCAGCTTCAGCCATAGTCGGGACGTCGGGCAATTTCGGCGAGCGCTCGGCGCTCATCGCTGCCAAAGGACGAATGGTGCCAGCCTCTATGTTGGAAATCTGCGACGGAAGTCCATCGAGCATGACCTGAATTTGACCCGAGACAAGGTCCAGCATCGCCGGCCCCGTTCCCTTGTAGGGCACATGGACCATGCGAACGCCGGATGCCACCTTGAACATCTCGCCCCAAAATTGGCCCGGACTACCGACCCCCGACGTTCCATAATTCAACTGGTCTGGATTGCGCTTCGCGTAGGCGACCAGTTCGCCGAGGGACTGCGGCGGCAGCGCGGCGTTTATGCTTAAGACCGCGGGGGCCGTTGCGATAAGTCCGATATGCGTGAAGTTTTGGATCGGGTCGTATAGCAGAGTCTTGAATGCGGCCGGTACGGTAGCATGGGTCGTGCTCGATGAAAGCAGGAGCGTGTAGCCGTCAGGTGCAGCGCGAGCGACGTCAACGGCGGCGATCGTACCGGAAGCTCCACCACGATCATCTACGATGACCCTTTCCCCGAGTGCATCGGATAGTCGCTCCGCGATCAGGCGTCCGACAAAGTCTCCCGCGCCGCCGGCCGGCACAGGGACAATCAAAGTCATGTGACGCTCAGGATAGCTGGCTGCCGGAGCGATGTCGGACGACGCTATTAGGGGGACGATCGACGCTAACATAAGGCATAGAAGTCTCACGAGGACCTCCCACAAAACGCATCCAGCTTCAATAATGACGGCATGCGATGGCCTCTCATGAACGATTCATTAGATGATGCAAAACCGGGACCAAGGATGGTCTTGGTAGGTAGCCTCGATTCGCTGTCGAGCCAACGCCATGGCGCCAAGACGCGCTCGGGCGAGCCATGTATGTCGCCTGCGGTCAGCGGAAAAAGCGATGTCGAATGCACGGTGGCGCGCCAGGGTCAGGCGCTCCCCGTGGAAATCGGAATGCATTGAAGCATGGACGATATACGCGCGAGGCTATCGAGCAACGCCGACAATTGCGTGACCTGGTGCGTCGAACGCGCGCGCTGATTCGAGATATACGTCGACCGCCGCCTGCGCCTGACCTCTCAAGCCGCGTTGCCCGCGCGAGATTAATGGCCGTTGTCCGCGACAGGTAGCGTTCGAGGTTTCAGCGGAACGGGTTGATGATCGTGACGCCTTCGACCTCCCGACCATGGCTCATGTCTTCGGAATATAATTCCTGACAGCCAAGCGCGCGGGCCGCGGCGACGATGGCGGCATCCCAATAAGACAACACGTGGGCCATTTTAATCTCTAATGCACCGATCATGATCGGCACGGAGATCTCTTGCACCTTAAAGCGCAACCAGGTGCGGATAAGCCCTGCCGCGATATCGTGCGGCAGCGGATCGGATCGGTTCGGCCGGGTTGCCTGAACGTAGAACTCCTGCAGAACCTGAACTGACAACGCGTTGTTGCCGGCGTCGATCAGCGCGGCAGCGCGCTCCTGCTTTTTGGTCTCGGCCGGATCGCGGCTGATGGAGTAGAGGAGAATATTGGTGTCAAGAAAACGCAAGGTCGTCATATGTCACGGCCATGCGCTTGGTCGCGCGTCAGACGACTGCCGGCGGTGAATGCGCGAATGCGCCCACGCAGTTCCCGTTCCTCGCGTTCGAGGCGGCGAGCCTCTGGCTCCTCCGACGAAAACTCGACCAGGAAACTTTTGACGAGGGCAGAGACAGAGGTGTCCCGCTCAGCGGCCTTCATTCGAGCCCGCCGGTATATTTCATCATCCACAGTAACTGTGATATTTTTCATGTTTACACAGTAACACTAGGTGGCCCATACCACAAGGGGAGCCAGGACCGCGGATTGCCGTCGAGCGAGCGCAACCGGCCAAATCGCGCCGGCTTGTCGGCCGCCAATAGATTGACAGCGTCCATCAACAGCGTGTCGAGCTTTTTGCCGAGCACCCCGAATTTTTCGCGGCGATAATCCCGTTTGAAGCGGTTGGTGTATTTAATCGCCCGCATTCAAGCTCGCGATCAGCTTGTCAGGTGCGCCGGCCGCCGTGACCTCGCCGCGCCTGGCCGCCTTCATCGCTTCGATCGTTTCCGCGTTCGGCACTAGCGGTTCGAAAGGCAGCGCCTTGTCCTTCGCGATCCGCATGA
>PLTE01000228.1 GCA_003164375.1 Hyphomicrobiales bacterium
CGATCTTTGCCGCCGGGTCCTATCCCGCCGCCCTGTCGTCCTCGGCCAAGGGCGTGATCGGCGGCGGCCAGATCGGCTACAACTGGCAATTCGACAAGACGGTGCTCGGAATCGAAGCTGATTTAGATGCATCGGGCCAAACGGGCAACGGGAACCCGCTCTTCACGCACCCGCCCGGCACAACGTTTTGTAACGGCCAAGTGGCTTGCTTCCCTGGCGGAGTGGGAGCGACGTTAGCGAATACCGACAAGCTGAATTGGTTTGGCACCGTTCGCGGCCGCTTGGGCTGGGCGGTGGATCGTTGGCTTCCCTACGTGACCGGCGGCTGGGCCTACGGACAAGGCACCATCAGTGGAACGACGACCACCACGATACCTACGACCAACACATTCAGCGGATCGCAGAATTATAGTGGCTGGACCATAGGCGGCGGTCTGGAATGGGCATTTCTGGATCACTGGACGGCAAGGGCCGAATATCTCTACATCAATTTCGGCAATGGCCCGACCGTGGCCGCCAGCGCCAGACTGAGTATCGCCGGCGGTAACCTGATAGACAACATTGGTCGCGCGGGCTTGAACTACAAATTCTGACGCGCCTGACTGGATTCAACGCTTAAAGCGGTCGCGTCAGCGGGCGTAGCCCGGATTGAGCGAGAGCGAAATCCGGGGCCTGCCTTGCCGCCCCATCCCTGGGTTTCGCTCTTGCTCAACCCAGACCACAATTTTACGCCCCGACCCCCTTCCCCTTCAACGCTGTCCCGATCTCATCCAGCACCACCGGATCGTCGATCGTCGCCGGCATCTGCCAGGCGTCGCCGTCGGCGATTTTCTTGATCGTGCCGCGCAGGATTTTGCCCGAGCGGGTCTTCGGCAGCCGCGCCACCGTGATGGCGAGCTTGAACGCCGCGACCGGGCCGATCTTGTCGCGAATGAGCGCAATGCATTCCTTCTCGATCTCGAGCGGCGAACGGTGCACGCCGGATTTGAGCACGATGAAGCCGCAGGGCACTTCGCCCTTGAGCTCGTCCTTGATGCCGAGCACGGCGCATTCGGCGACGTCGGGGTGCGACGCCAGCACCTCCTCCATGCCGCCGGTCGAGAGTCTGTGGCCGGCGACATTGATGATGTCGTCGGTGCGGCCCATGACGAAGATGTAGCCGTCCTCGTCCTTAAAGCCGGCGTCGGCGGTCTTGTAGTAGCCGGGGAATTCTTCCAGATAGCTCTCGCGCATGCGCGCGTCGGACTGCCACAGCGTCGGCAGACACGCCGGCGGCAGCGGCAGCTTGATCACGATCGAGCCCATTTTGTTCGGCGCCACTTCGTGGCTGCCCTCGTCGACGACGCGGATGTCGTAGCCCGGCATCGCCACCGTCGGCGAGCCGTGCTTGATCGGCAGTTGGCCTAAGCCCACCGGATTGCCGGCAATCGCCCAGCCGGTCTCGGTCTGCCACCAATGATCGANNGTCGGCGGATCGGCGCGCTCGCCGGCGAGGAACAGCGTGCGGAATTTCTTCAGATCGTGTTGCGAAAACAGCTTGCCGTCCGGGTCTTCTTTCTTGATGGCGCGGAACGCAGTCGGCGCGGTGAACAGCGCGGCGCAGCCGTGCTCGGCGATCACCCGCCAGAACGCGCCGGCATCCGGCGTGCCAACCGGCTTGCCTTCATAGAGTATCGTGGTCGCGCCGTGAAACAGCGGCGCATAGATGATGTAGCTGTGGCCGACCACCCAGCCGATATCGGACGCCGTCCACCACACCTCGCCGGGCGCGATGCCGTAGAGATTTTTCATCGACCATTGCAGCGCGACCATGTGGCCGCCATTGTCGCGCACCACGCCCTTCGGCCGCCCGGTGGTGCCCGACGTATAGAGAATGTAGAGCGGATCGGTCGCCAAGACCGGCACGCAGTCGAAGGCGGAACGGGCATGGACCAGCGCATGATCGCGCATCGCCGCCCAGTCGTGGTCGCGGCCCGCCATCAAACTCGCTTGCAGTTGCGGACGCTGCAGGATCAGACAGGTATCGGGCTTGTGCTTGGCGATATCGATCGCCTGGTCGAGCAGCGGCTTGTAATGCACGATGCGGCCGGGCTCGAGCCCGCAGCTGGCGGATAAAATGACCTTCGGCTTGGCGTCCTCGATGCGGGTGGCGAGCTCGCGCGCGGCGAAACCGCCGAACACCACCGAATGCACGGCGCCGATGCGCGCGCAGGCGAGCATCGCGATCACCGCCTCCGGCACCATCGGCATATAGAGCAGGACGCGGTCGCCCTTGCCGACGCCGAGGTCGCGCAACATGCCGCCGAGCACTTGGGTCTCGGTCAAAAGCCGATGATAGGTGATGCTGCGTTTGACGCCGGCGAGCGGCGAATCGTAGATGATCGCCGGCTGCTCGCCGCGCCCGGCGTCGACATGGCGATCGACCGCGTTGAAGCAGGTGTTGCAGACGCCGTCCGGGAACCAGCGGCCGTAGATCCCGGCATTGGGATCGAACACGGTCTTGGGCTTTTCATACCAGTCGATATCGGCCGCGGCTTCGCCCCAAAAGCCCAACGGATCGCGCTGCCAGCGCCGATAGACCTCATGGTAACGGCTCGAACGGGCGTCCATGATCTCGCTCCCCGATTCCACCTCTTCCCCGCATACGGCGAGAGGCGGCAATTCTTGCTTCTATTCTGGGCCGCACGCGCACGTTTGCAAGCCGTGCTGCACGGGCGGCTCCGCCATGCAAGTCAACGCTGGCCTAAAGGCCCGCGCTTTGATCTATGTCACGGCGGATCTGCCTCTTTCGTTGCATCGGCCCGTGATCACCGACCCGTTTTTTTATCTCCTCGCCATCCCTGCCGTCACCATGCTCGGGCTCGGCAAAGGCGGCTTTGCCGGTATCGGCATGATCTCGACGCCGCTCTTGGCGCTGATCATATCGCCGTTGCAGGGCGCGGCGATTTTGCTGCCGCTTTTGATCATCCAGGACGTCATTTCGGTTTGGGCCTACCGCCGCGCCTGGAGCGCCTGGAATTTGAAGGTGCTGATTCCGGGTTCCGTGCTCGGCATGGCCGTAGGCACGGCGTTTGCCAGTTCGGTGTCCGACGCCGCCATCGAATTGACCATCGGCGGCATCGGGCTATGCTTCGTGCTGTATCATTGGCTCGGGCGCTGGCTGGTGCCGGCGTTGCGGGCCGACCAACCGCGCCGGCCGCCCGTCGCGCTCGGCGTGCTGTGGGGCGCCATGGCCGGCTTTATGTCGTTATTGGTTCAGGTCGGCGCGCCGCCGTTTCAGATCCACATCCTGCCGCAGCGCCTCGACAAGCTCACTTTGGTAGGCACCAGCGTTATTTTCTTCGCCTTCATGAACGAGATGAAGATCGTGCCCTATTTCGTGCTGGGCCAATTTTCGCTGCGCAATTTCGCCACCTCGATGGCGCTGTTGCCGCTGGCGATCGCGGCCAACTTTCTCGGCATCTGGCTAGTGCACAAGACGCCGACCGAACGGTTCTACCAGATCGCCTACATCCTGATGCTTTTGATCTCGCTCGGGCTGTTGTGGCAGGGCTGGTACGGGTTGGGAAAGGGTCAATAGCGAGAGGGGAGGATTTTCTATTCGCTACTCGCTATTTGGCATTCGCAATTCCAGGGCTTTCCGGTAGGCTCAAGAGCCGGGAAACAAGATGGCGACGTCCTACGACACCGATCTCGACCGCAACGCGGCGAATTTCCAGCCGTTGACGCCGCTGTCGTTTCTGGCGCGCGCGGCTGAGGTCTATCCGGACCAGACTGCGATCATCCACGGCGCGCGAACGTGGACCTATCGGCAGTTTTTTGAGCGGACGAAGCGGCTGGCGTCGGCGCTCGCCAAGCGCGGCATCAAGCGCGGCGACACGGTGGCGGTGGTGCTGCCCAATGTGCCGGCGATGCTGGAAGCCCATTACGGGGTCGCCATGGCCGGCGCGGTGCTCAATTCCATCAATACGCGGCTCGATTCGGCGCTCATCGCCTTTACGCTCGATCACGGCGAAGCCAAGGTGCTGATCGCCGACCGCGAGTTCTCCAAAACGGTGAAAGCGGCGCTGGCGATCTGCGAAGCAAAGCCGCTCGTCATCGACTACGACGATCCGGAATTCAGCGGCCCGGGCGAACGGCTCGGCAATCTCGAATACGAGGATTTTCTGCGCGAGGGCTCAGCCGATTTCACCTGGCTGATGCCGCAAGACGAATGGGAGGCCATCGCGCTCAACTACACCTCCGGCACCACCGGCGATCCCAAAGGC
>PLTE01000035.1 GCA_003164375.1 Hyphomicrobiales bacterium
GACGTGGTCTGGCTGTTCCTGTTCGCCTGTATCTATGTGTGGGGCGGCGGCGCCCACGCCGGGTAGGCAATTCGGTCGACAGAAAACGCTGCTCGCGTTCCGTCATCCTGAGGCGCGAGCAAAGCGAGCCTCGAAGGATGCGGCCGAGGTTCACGGGCCGTCGCCCTTCGAGGCCCGCGCTTTGCGCGGGCACCTCAGGGTGACGGGAAACATTATGACCGAAAAAAAGATCGAGACGCTTTCCGGATCGATCGGCGCCGGATTGGCGTGCGCCTGCCCGCGTTGCGGCAAGGGCAAGCTGTTCGACGGATTTCTGACGCTGCGCTCGCGTTGCGATGCCTGCGGGCTCGATTACGGCTTCGCCGATGCCGGTGATGGACCTGCGGTTTTCATCATGTTCCTGGCCGGCGCCATCGTCGTCGGCTCGGCGCTCGTGACCGAAGTGCTCTACCAGCCGCCTTATTGGGTGCACGCGATGTTGTGGCTGCCGCTCATTCTGATCGTCACGCTCGGGCCACTGCGACCGATGAAGGGATTGATGATCGCGCTGCAATACCATCACAAAGCGGCGGAGAGCCGTTTCGGCGGCGCCGACGAGCATGACTGAGCGGCAGCGCCGGCGTCGCGGTGGGCGCCGGTCTTGGCGCGGGCTCCTGGTGCCGGCGCTCCTTGCCTTCGCCGTTCTTATCGGGCTCGGCACCTGGCAGATTCAGCGCAAGGCCTGGAAGGAAGGTTTGATCGCCTCCCTGACCATGCGGCTCGCCGCGCCGCCGCAAGCTTTGCCGGTAGCGAATACCTGGTCAGCCCTCAATCAAGCGCATGACGAATTTCACCGCGTCAAGTTTCGCGCCACCTTCGAGAACGACAGGGAGGCGTTGGTGTTCGCCTCCGCCGCGGCATTCCGACCCGATGTGACCGGCCCCGGCTATTGGGTCTTCACGCCGGCGCGGCTCGCCGACGGCGACGTCGTGATCGTCAACCGGGGCTTTGTGCCCGACGGCCGGCAAGATCCGAAGTCGCGGCCCGGCGGCGAGCTCTCTGGCCCGGTCGACATAGCGGGGGCGATGCGCTGGGCGGACGACCGGCACTGGTTCACGCCCAGCGACGATCCGGACCATAATCTGTGGTTCACGCGCGACCCGGCGGCTATCGCCGTCGCCAAAGGGGTTTCCGCCGTGGCGCCGTTCTACGTCGAGCAGGAGACGCCGATGCCGCCGGGCGGTTTGCCGCAGCCGGGCGGCTTGGTGGTGAGTTTGCCCGACAACCACCTGCAATATGCCGTGACTTGGTATGGCCTGGCCGCGGTTCTCGTCGCGGTCTTCGTCTCCTTTGCCTTCACATCCGGCCGTTCGGACCCGGCCGACGGGGGGGAACTCTAGGCCGGTCCGCCCCGTTGCGTTCCTTGTGAAGCCTGCCGCTTTTCTATTACTGTCGCCCTGGTTCCGGCGTTGTGGACGGGCCATTGCCTTGCCATGATTCTATAAAATCATGTTCGGAATCAATAGCTTAATATTTATCGCCGGCGCCGCCGAGCGGTGTGAAAAGGCCGATGCTGCATTACGTTTCGACCAGGGGCGAGGCCCCCACCCTCGGCTTTGCCGATGCCATGCTCGCGGGCCTCGCCCGCGATGGCGGCCTCTATGTGCCAGACGCGTGGCCCCGCTTCGAACCGCGCATCATTGCCGGGTTTGCCGGCCGGTCTTATGCCGAAGTTGCCGTCGAGGTGATCAAGCCCTTCGTAGCCGATGCCATCGGCGAAGCCGACCTTGCCCGCATGGCGGGCGAGGCCTACGGCAGTTTTCGCCATCCTGCGGTCGCGCCGCTTACCCAGCTCGGCGTCAACACCTTCGCGCTCGAACTGTTTCACGGTCCCACGCTGGCGTTTAAGGACCTGGCGATGCAGCTTTTGGCGCGGCTGATGGATCATGTGCTGGCCGCGCGCGGCGAGCGCACCACCATTGTCGTGGCGACCTCCGGCGACACCGGTGGCGCCGCCGTCGAGGCATTCCGCGACCGCGCTCAGGTCGACCTCATCGTGCTGTTTCCGCAAGGCCGGATTTCCGCGGTGCAGCGGCGCATGATGACGACGACCACGGCCGGAAATGTCAGCGCCATCGCCATCGATGGCACCTTCGACGACTGCCAGGCAATCGTGAAGGGCATGTTCAATCATCACGCCTTCCGCGACCGGGTCCGCCTCTCCGGCGTCAATTCGATCAACTGGGCGAGGATCGTGGCGCAGGCGGTTTATTATTTCACCGCGGCGGTGGCGCTCGGCGCGCCGGCGCGCAAAATCGCCTTCACGGTGCCGACCGGCAATTTCGGCGACGTCTATGCCGGTTACGTGGCGCAGCATCTCGGCCTGCCGATCGACCGCCTGGTGATCGCTACCAACGTCAATGACATTTTGGCCCGCACGCTGTCGACCGGCACCTATGAGCTGCGCGACGTGATGCCGACCACCTCGCCATCGATGGACATCCAGGTGTCCTCGAATTTCGAGCGGCTGTTGTTCGACGCCTATCACCGCGATGCCGGCGCCATCCGCGCGGTGATGGCGTCGCTGGCGCAGTCGCGGCGCTTTACGCTGTCGGCGCACGCGTTGTCGTACATTCGCGCGTTGTTTTCGGCGGATCGCGCCGACGAGGACGAAGTCGCGGCGACCATCCGTACGGTCAAGCGCGAGACCGGCAATTTCGTCGATCCGCATACCGCGGTGGGCATCGCGGTCGCGGAGAAGGAAACGCGCGACCCGGCGGTGCCGATGGTGGTGCTGTCGACCGCGCACGCGGCGAAATTTCCCGATGCGGTGGAGGCGGCCTGCGGCGCGCGGCCGCAACTGCCCGAATGGCTATCGGATCTAGAGAATCGCCCGGAGCGCATCACGGCGCTGCCGGCGGATCAGTCTGCGGTCGAGCGTTTCGTCGTTGCGACGAGCCGCGCCGCGCAGGAAGGAGCGGCAGCATGAGTGTTGAGGTAACGACTTTGAAATCCGGCATCAACGTGGTGACCGACGCGATGCCGCATCTCGAGACGGCCTCGCTTGGCGTATGGGTGAGTTCCGGCAGCCGCGACGAACGCCGCGACGAGCACGGCATTTCGCATTTCCTCGAACATATGGCGTTCAAAGGCACGCGGCGGCGCACCGCGCGGCAGATCGCCGAGGAGATCGAAGCGGTCGGCGGCGACCTCAATGCGGCGACCGGCGCTGAAAGCACCGCCTATTACGCGCGCGTGCTCAAGGCCGACGTGCCGCTGGCGCTCGATGTGCTCGCCGATATCCTCTCCGAACCGGCCTTCGAGCGCGAAGAGCTCGTTCGCGAGCAGAACGTTATCGTTCAGGAGATCGGCGCCGTCGCCGACACGCCGGACGACCTGATCTTCGAGCATCTTCAGGCCGTCGCCTTCCCCGACCAGTCGCTCGGCCGCTCGATCCTCGGCACGGCGAAGACAGTGCGGTCGTTCGACGACGGCAAACTGCGCGACTATCTGGCCAGGAACTATCGCGCGCCGGACATCGTGGTGGCCGCGGCCGGCGCCGTCGAGCATCAGGCCGTGCTGGCCGAGGTCGAGAAACGCTTTGCGAGCTTCAACGGACCGGCTGGCCCGGCGCCGGAGACAGCGCGCTTCGGCGGCGGCACCCATGTCGAAAAGCGCGAGCTTGAGCAGGTGCACTTGGCGCTGGCGCTGCCGGGCGTTTCGATCGTCGATCCTACGCTCTACAGCTTGCAGGTCTTCACCCATGTGCTCGGCGGCGGGATGTCGTCGCGGCTGTTCCAGGAAGCGCGCGAGCGGCGCGGCTTGTGCTACTCGATCTACTCGTTCCATGTGCCGTATTCCGATATCGGCATGTTCGGACTTTATGCAGGCACCGACGCCGCCGACACTCCGGAGCTGATGCGGCTGATTGTCGACGAGATTGCCTCGACCGTCGCCACCATCTCGGAGTCCGAGGTCGCGCGCGCCAAGGCGCAAATGAAGGCCGGCCTGTTGATGGCGTTGGAAAGTTCCGGCGCCCGCATCGAGCAATTGGCGCGGCAGATGATCACGCGCGGCCGGCCGATACCGTTGGCCGAGCTGGTGGCCAAGGTCGAGGCGGTGACGGTCGAGAGTGCGCGTGCCGCCGGCCGCGCCTTGATCGCGCGCGGCAAGCTTGCCACCGCCGTTATTGGTCTCGGCTCAGGGCTTGAAAGTGCTGCGGCAATTGCCGAGACTTTAACTCGCCGGGCGGCATGATACGAAATACGAACTCAAACTCCGCTCGTCCCCGCTGGCGCAGGAACGAGCGGGAAATCGGTTATCTCCGCTAAAGCCGCAGCCAAAGCCGCATGGCGTTTTTCCGCACCATCAATTTCACCGAGTTGCTGCCGAGCATCGAAGGCGACGGCGTCTTGTTGCGTACGCCGCAGATGACGGACTTCGAGGAATGGGCGGCGCTGCGCGAACAGAGTCGCGATTTTCTCACGCCGTGGGAGCCGACCTGGCCGGACGACGATCTCACCCGCAGCTCGTTCCGGCGCAGGATCAAACGCTATGTCGAAGACCTTCGCGCCGACCAGGGTTATGCCTTCCTGATCCTGCGCTATTCCGACGGCGCGCTGGTCGGGGGACTGACGCTCGCCAATATCCGGCGCGGGGTCGCCCAGGCCGGCAGTGTTGGCTACTGGATGGGTTTGCCGTTCGTGCGGCACGGTTACATGACCGCGGCTTTGCGCGCCGTCGTTCCCTTTGCATTCGCGACACTGCGGCTGCATCGCCTCGAAGCGGCGTGCATCCCCAGCAATGCCGGCTCGGTCAGGCTGTTGGAAAAAACCGGCTTCTTGCGCGAAGGCTATGCGCGGGAATATCTGTGCATCAACGGGATCTGGCAGGACCATCTGCTCTATGCCCGGTTAAAGGACGCCCCCCCGGTCTAAGCCTGTCCCGCTGAGGCAGGGAAGGGCGGCTTTAACCAAACCGTCCTCGATTTCGTTCCCCGCATGCGGGGGAGGGTAGGGTGGGGCGCCTTGGGATGGCCATGGTTGGTTTGGTATAAGCTTCAGGGGCATCGCGGATTATGGCGATGAAGCGGGGAATGCCGCAGAGCGTTTATCTGATGCGTTGGTACGATCGCCTGCCGGTCGCGGCTTTGCTGGCGCCGGTGCTGCTATTGTTGGTGCCGGGATGCTCCGGCAGCAGCATCGGTGTGCCGACCACGTCGGTGCAGACGGCGACCGCGCCGACCGCCGTGCCGTCGACGGCAACGCCGACGGCTGCTGCTGCGCCACCGCCGCCGGACGCGCCCTCTATCAAGGACAAGATCGGGAACTTCTTCTCGAGCAAGTCGGCGACCGCGCCGCAAACGGTCGCCAATGCGCAGCCCGACATCGATTGCCCGTTCATCGACATCCGCCAGGGCGCCTCGACGCTGACCATTCCGCCGCCGCCGTCCGACGGCGGCAACGAAGCGATGGCGCTGCAATATCAGGGCGACTTCGTCCGCGCCGCGCGCGAATGCAAGGTGGTTGGCAATCAAATGGTGATCAAGGTCGGCGTCCAGGGCCGCATCATCGTCGGACCGGCCGGCGGGCCGGGTCAGGTCGAGGTCCCATTGCGCATCGCCGTGGTCAGCGCGCCGGCCTCAGGCCCGAGAACGGTCGCCACCAAGCTCATCAGAATTCCGGTGACGGTTGGGGTCAATGAGGGCAATACGACCTTCACCCATATCGAAGAGGGGCTGTCGTTTCCGCTGCCGTCCGCGGCCGATCTCGAGAGTTACATCGTCTATATCGGCTTTGATCCGGTGGGCGCGGCAGCCGAGGAGCAGGCGCGGCAGAAACCCGCCGCGCCTAAGCTCAAGCCGAAATCAGGGTCCAAGCCCAATCCGTCGGCCCCCACGGGCTGACATGATCGGCGTCCGACCGTAGCTTCGAGCGCGAAGCCTACCAGCCGCGTAAATCGGTGATGGCGCTCTTCAACGACCGTAAATCCGCGACGACGTTGCGGGCGCCGGCGGCGAGGAGATCGTTGGCAAGCCTGCCGGGCGCGTTGCTGCCGCCGACAAAACCGATCGGCGTCATGCCCGCCGCCGCCGCGGCGGTAACGCCAGGCGCCGAATCCTCGACCACAATGCAGTTTGCGGGATCGGTCTCGGACCGTGCGGCCGCGAGCAAAAACAGGTCGGGCGCGGGTTTGCCGCGGCGCACATAGCTTGCCGAGAACAGACGCGGCTCGAAGAAGCGTATCAGTCCGGTGACTTCGAGGCTCACGCGGATGCGATCAGGCGGCGACGACGAGGCCACCGCCTTGGGTCCGCGAATCCAAGTCAATGCGTGCGCGGCATGGGCCATCGCGCGCAGTTCCGAACGCATGCGCCGCAGCGTTTCGGCCGCCACCGTCGCGGGAAAGTCGAACGGCAATTTCGTCGCGGTGGCGGTTTCGACGGTGGCAAAGATATCGGCCGGTCGGCGGCCGTGAAAGCGGCGCATCACGGTCTCGGCGGATGCCGAAAGGCCGATGCGCTTGAGCGCTTCCGCTAGGACCGCTGCCGCAATCGGTTCGCTGTCGACAAGCACGCCGTTACAATCGAAGATGACCAACGGTCCCCCCCGAGAGTTGCACGGCCACACGTGTGACCGCCGTTCAGCTTTCCAGGTAATTGCGAATCAAGGATAGCGCGCGGCGCGGCGCTGCAAAGAGCGGAAATTCGCAAGTGTGCAATTATGCACAGAAATCGAATCGACTTTGTGCGTAGCGCGGTATCGGGCGCTCCAATAACACTTGCCAAATATGTGAAACATCGCGTTCAAACAAAGCCCCGGCGCAAGAACCCAGACATCGCGCCGCCGGTCGCAGTTCAGTTGAACTTGTTGCGGACATCGGCGATCCCCTGCGCCAGCAGATCCTCCGCAACTTTGCCTTTGGCGGTGGCGGTGAGGATCTTCTCGGCGGCGGCGACCGCCGCATCGGATGCGGCGGAACGGACGACGGCGAGCGCCTGAGCCTCGGCCTGGACGATCTTGGCTTCCGCCATCTTGGTCCGACGGGCGACGAAATCCTCCATTTTTACCTTGGCCTCGGCGGTAAGACGTTCGGCTTCGACCTTGGCGCCGGCAAGGATGGCCGCGGCCTCGGCTTCAGCCTCGCGGCCTTTGCGCTCGAACTCGGCGAGCAGCGCCTGCGCCTCCTCGCGCAACCGGCGCGCTTCATCGAGCTCGGATTTGATGCGTGCCTGCCGCGCGTCGATTGCCTCGAACACCTTGCGATGGGCACCGAGATAGATGAGCAGCCCGATAAAGCAGAGAAAGGCCAGAGCGACCCAGTTTTCGGTTTCTTTCAGCGACTCAAGCATGGGCGCCTCAGCTGTTGCTCGCGTCGCCGAGAGCGGCGGCGACGTCCTGCGCAGTCGGCGTCGTACCGATCAGGCGCTCGACGATCGCCGAAGCGGTGTCGGCCGCGATCGTACGCACGTTGCTCATGGCAGCGGTGCGGCTGGTGGCGATCGATTGCTCCGCCGCGGCGAGCCGCTCGTGCAACTGCGCTTCGAGCCGTTTCTGTGTAGCCTCGGCCTCGTGCGCCTGCTGTTCGCGGGTCGCATTCGCGAGCGCTTGGGCACGGGCGCGGGCGTCGGCCAGCGCCTTGTCGTAGGCGGCATGCGCCGCGTCGGACTGTTCCTTCAAACGTTCCGCCGCCGCCAAATCGTCGCGGATGACACGGCTGCGCTCGGCCAGAATCGCACCGATCCGCGGCAATGCGAGCTTTGACATCAGCACGTAGAGCAGCACGAAGCTGATCGTCAGCCAGACCAGCTGTGACGGAAAGTGCTCGGCCTGGAACGGCGGGAAGGCGTGGTGCCCCGCGGGCTCTTCGGTGTGGGCGGTCGGTTCGGCCATGACGGCAGGCTTACAGCCCGAACAGCAGCAGCAGCGCGATCAACAGCGAGAAAATGCCGAGCGCTTCGGTGATGGCGAACCCGAAGATCAGGTTGCCGAACTGACCTTGCGCCGCCGACGGATTGCGCAGCGCCGCCGCAAGGTAGTTGCCGAAGATGATGCCCACGCCGACGCCGGCGCCGCCCATGCCGATGCAGGCAATGCCGGCTCCAATGTATTTTGCGGCGGTTGGATCCATGAGAAAACTCCTTTTCGAGGTTGTAAGTTCGGACCGTTAATGGCCTGGGTGGATCGCATCGTTAAGATAGATGCAGGTGAGAATGGCGAAAACATAGGCTTGCAGGAACGCCACCAGAAGCTCGAGCGCGGTCAGCATTACCACCATGAGGAACGGCAGTGTCGCGCCTAGTATGCCGAGGACGCCGGCGCCGCCCAGCATGATGATGAAGCCGGCGAAGACCTGCAGCGTGATGTGGCCGGCCAGCATGTTGGCGAACAGACGCACGGAATGGCTCAAGGGGCGGGTCAGGAACGAGATGACTTCGATCGCCACGACCAGCGGCAGGATGTAGATCGGCACGTCCGAGGGTACAAAGAGCTTGAAGAAATGCAGGCCATTCTCCTTCACGCCGATGATGACGACGGTGAAGAACACCAGCAGCGCCAGCGCGGCCGTGACGACGATGTGGCTGGTGACGG
>PLTE01000101.1 GCA_003164375.1 Hyphomicrobiales bacterium
CGCGCCAGGCGGTCGAGAACGACGTCCACATCCTCGGCCTCTCCTCGCTCGCCGCCGCTCATCTCACTTCGGTGCCGGAACTGAAATCCGAGCTGACCAAACAAGGCCGCGGCGACATCATGATCGTGGTCGGCGGCGTCGTGCCGCCGCAAGACTATGAGGCGCTGAAATCGGCCGGCGCCGAGGCGATCTTCCCGCCCGGCACGGTGATCGCGGAAGCCGCCGAGGGGCTGCTCAACGCACTCAATCGGCGGCTGGGGCACTCGAAGGCTGCGGCGGAGTGAAATCGAGAGCAGGCTTGCGCGCGGTCGTCACTGCGAGAAGCGAAGCGACGAAGCAATCCAGCTCTGAGACGCAACTTCGCCGACCGAAGCTGGATCGCTTCGCTCGCAATGACGTAAGGCGTCACCCCGCGACCGTCCCCCAATTCTTCGCCAGATTCTCCGCCCCGCGTTGCGACAGGGCGAAGATCGTATAGGTCGGATTAGGCGCGCCGCTGGTCGGGAAGATGCCCGGTCCGGCGATCCAGAGATTGGGGATCTCGTGGGTCTGGCCGTAACTGTTGGTGACTGAATCCCCTGCCCCGTTGCCCATGATGGTGCCGCCCATCAGATGGATGGTCGGCATCGGGCCCTTGTTCGGCCACGCCTCCTTGGCGCCGGTCGCTTTCGCAATCGCCATGCCCTGATCAAAATTGGCGTTGAACAGCGCCACCGCCTCGTCGTTGAAGCCGTGGGTGATCTTGCCGAGCGGCATGCCGAATTCGTCTTTGTCGCTTGCCAGTTCGACGCGGTTTTCAAGGAGCGGCATCTCCTCGGCGAACGCGGTAAGGCGGGTAAAACCCGTCGCCGCGCGCTTCATGAAGGCTGCAAGCTCGGCGCCAAACAGATCGAGCCTCGCATTGGCAACGCCGCCGAGCGCGCTATAGCGCTGCGCCGTGCCGGCGACCATGAAGGTCGAGCCGAACGCGCCTTTGTCTTTGTAGGAGTTCTTGTCGTAGCGGTCGTAAGAGTAATACTGCGCGGCGATGGTGCCCATATAGGGCTGCAAATCCTCGTCGAAAAGCGCCGAAGTGTTGGACGCGAAATGCGCCAGCAAATATTTGCCGACAAGCTTGCTCGCATTGGCAAGCCCATCCGCATGTTTGCCGGCGGCCGAGTTAAGCAGCAGCCGCGGGTTCTGCGCCGCCCAGGCGGCCAGCACCACGACGGCTGCTTCCTGGACCTGTTTTTCTTTCTTGGCGTCGTAATATTCAACGCCGGTGACCTTGTTGCCGTCGGCGCTGACGAGAACGCGCGTCACCGTCGAATGCGCCCGCACTTCGGCGCCGGCCTTTTTGGCATCGCCCAGATAGGTCACGAGCGGATTGGCCAAGGCGCCGATCGGACAGCCGACATGGCACCAGCCGTCGTAGATACAGGCCGGGCGGCCTTTGTATTCGGTCGAGTTGATGCCGACGGCGCCGGGCGCAAGCCGCATGCCGACGGCCTCAAAGCCCTTTTTCCAGACCTCGCCGCCGGGAAAGGTTTTCATCGGCGGCATCGGATAGGGCTTGCCGGCAGGCCGCCAGATCTCCTCGGCCTTGGCGTCGCCCGACACCCCGATGTCGTCGGCGACTTTCTCGTAGTAGGGCGCGACGTCGGCATAATCGATCGGCCAGTCGAGCCCCTTGCCGTAAGTGCTCTTGACCTTGAAGTCGTTCGGCAACAGACGCGGGAAATTGGCGAAATAATGCAGCGCCGCGCCGCCGACGCCCCAGCCGGACTGGTAGACGTAGCCGTAGGGATTTTTGCCCTCGAATAAAAACGGCGGGCCGGCAGGTTTCACGCGCCGGCCCCAGATATCCGAGCTGATCAGATCGCTCAGCTGCCAGTCCGGCCCCGATTCAAGCAGCACGACCTTCTTGCCTGCCTTGGCGAGCACGGAGGCGAACACCGAGCCTGAGGCACCGGCGCCGACGATGACGACATCGACTTTTTCGTTGCTCATGTCACCAACTCGTGGTCGGAGCGATATGGGCCTGATAGGGCACGCCGAGGTGGGCGTAGCCGTCCATGGTGCCGTAGACCACGTCGACCGCATCGCTGCGCAACAGGAAATAGACGAAGCCCGAGCCGGGCCCTTTCCAGTTCTCCAGCTTGTTCTGCCGCATCAGGTCGATGAAGTCGTGCTGCTCGGCGGCGGCGAGCTGGGCAAAGCCGCGGCCGCCATATTTAGCTTGGCTCGCGCCGTCGACGGCACCGAGCGCAGCGCGATAGAAATTGGCGAATGGCGGACGCACGTTCATGATGCGGGCTTCGAGCAGCGCGTCTTCCGCCGGTATCGAGAGCTGCTGATCGACGAAATGGGTAATGCCGGCGTCCTTTGCGCCCGGCACCAGCGCTTCCCCCATGGCATCCAGCGTCGCCGCCTGATCGGGGTTGAGCGTTCGCAACGGAAGGTTTTGTGCGCGCGCCAAGCGCGGCGTCAGGAAAACCTCGACGCCGCCGACGGTGAAAGCGAGCGTACCAATGGCCGCGCCCTTGATGAAGGCGCGCCGCTGCATGTCGTCCATGCTTATTCCTCCCCGGAATTCTTCCTCGCGCGGATCGGCCGACGTTGAGACCGTCGTTGCGAACCGGCCGGGATTGAACGCCGAACCCGCGGCGGAATCAAGCAGCGCTGTGGCGCAATTTTTCCGGCTTACGCGAGATCACTCGGCCCGCGCCTCTTCGGGCGCAACAGGCGTCGAGGCGACGGGCACACCACGTGGCGGCGGCGGCGGTGGCGGCGGCACGCGACCGAGGGAGGTGAGGAAGGCGCGGAACTTAGGATTGGTATTGAGCGCATCGCGACCGGCCGCGATCAGCATGTCGATCTGATCCGGCGGCAGCTTGAATCGCGTCTCGACGCCGTTGAGCGCCGCCGCGCGTTGGGGACCTAAGCCTTCGAACGATAGGCGGCTGATAAAAAACTGCACGTCGTGGCAGTTCCAGCCGGGCGGTGCGCCGTATCGGCGGCGATCGGCTTCCGACAAACCGCAGCGCCAGCGCACCAGATTGTTCTTCCAGTCGTTCATGGTGCCGTCGAAGGCGGAATAGCTGCCGATCGCGCCGGATTCGGTCGCGGTGTCGGATGTTGCCATGATCAGATCGATGCCGGACGGACCAGGTATGGTCTGCGCCCATTTGCCCGACGGCGCGCGGCCGGAGTCGACGACGAGGAACAGAAAGCGTCGCAGCTTGACCGCTTCCTGCGGCGCCAGCGGCCCGAATGGCGAGTCGGAGGCAAGCCGCGCGATAGTGAAACCGGCAAGCCCGTAATTGTCGACCAGTCCGCCGTCGAGCAGCTTGACGTATTTGATCTCGCCTGAGCGATACCGCTCCAGCGCATCGGCATAGGACTTGATCAGCGGCGCGGCATTCGGATTGTCGCGCACGCGCTGCACCCAACTCGGCAACCCGACCGGGCAGCCGCCGGTATAATCCTGAATGACGATCGGCGCGAACACCACCGGAACCGCCGCCGAAGCCGCCACCGCAAGCGACACCGGATAGTTCGCCAGATCGCTGCACAGTGCGCTGAAGGTCACCGGCGCGAAGATGAATGCGGTGCGGTTATAGACGTCGGAGGCGTTGATCCAGACCCGCGGCCGCGGCTGGCGGAGCAGCTGCGCAAATGTCGCGTGATCGTAGAGATGCGCGTCAAGCCAAACCGGGAAGCCTGTGGCGTCGTTGACGCCGCCGGCAAGACCGCGCGCGATATTGCCGAGACTGAGATTGGTCGTGATCCCCTCCTCGGCATTGACCAGGAGGAAGCGCTGTTTGAAATCGGCAATGGCCGCGCGGCCTTTGAGCCCATAATAGGCCGCCAGCACCGAACCGCCGGACACGCCGGAAAGAAAGTCGAGGCGATCGAGCAGCGATATCTGACCGGTCCGGGTCGGCACGTGGGTGTCTTCGAAGCCGGTCAAAACGCCGTAGGAGAACGCCGCCGCCCGCATGCCGCCGCCGGAGAACGACAGCGCCACGACCATATCGTCGTAATTGGTTTCGACCTCGGGAGTGAGCGCGGTCTCCACCTCCGCGGGCTGGGCGGTGAGTGGCTGATTGACCGGATCGTTGTGGATAGCCGTGCAGCCGACGACCAAGGCGGCACTGGCTATGATGCCCCCGACACGGAACGCACGCTGAAACCAGGCCACAAACATTTACAAAACTTATTGGCGGCCCCCATGGCGCCGTCAAGAAGCCGTGAGCAGAGACGGAATGTAAGACTTCTTTAAGGTTAATTGAAAACGTCACCGCGGGGCAGACGCGGAGAGCGCATCGACAGGCGCGCAAACCCAAAGCGGCCATGGGAAAGTTCCCGCAGGCGTTTCGCACGAAACCCGTGCGATCCGATTCTCTTCAAAGATTCAAAGACTTATGGGAACTGCCGCACAGCGTAAGTGGCAGAAACGGCGATTTTCCGCGTGGTTTCACTCAGAATCAGGCGGAAAACCGCGTCTTTGCGTGACGGTAGCGTGACGGGCGGGCCCCTGGGTATCCGGGTACGCGGCGACAAAGGTGGATTACGGAAGCCGCGCTGGGCACACGGCAAGCATCGATGGCGCGAATTTCGCACTGTAAAAGTCCCGCGGTCCTATCAACGCCCTTTCAGATTCCCCACTAATCTCCGATACTTGCGCATCACCTCACCGATTCGTCCCCGCTATCCCCACATTTAGTGGTTGATTCAGAATTTCATACTAAGTCTTGACGGGCGCGATCGGCTTGGCCTAGCTTTATCAAGTTCGGCGCGCAGGTAACGAAGTCGGCCGGGCCCTCCAAAAAGGTCTGCGGGACAGCTTTGCGCCGCGTGCGGCGCGAGTGTGGGTTTCGCTGCCCCGACGGGTGGTCCGGGCGCCAAAACAAAACCGGCTGGTCAAGCCGGACGGCGTGGTTTCGGGCTTAAGTACAGGCTGGGTGGCAGACAGAAACAGGGGCTTTAGGCTCGGCGCGGCGGAGGTTTCTCTGTCGCGTCGCGGGGAAACTGTCGGTGTCCTATATTAAGCGGGTCTCCCCGCTGGGTCATCGACGCGAGAAACACCAGGATTTAAGGGGCACAGAATGCGGATCGAACGGCGCTACACCAAAGCAGGACAATCGCCCTACGCGGACATCGCGTTCCGTCTGACCACGAGCGAGATTCGTAATCCGGACGGTTCCGTCGTCTTCCACGCCGAGAGCGTCGAAATTCCTGAACAATGGTCGCAAGTCGCCTCCGACGTCTTGGCGCAGAAATATTTCCGCAAAGCCGGCGTGCCGTCGCGGCTCAAGAAGGTCGAGGAAGAGACCGTCCCGTCCTGGCTGTGGCGCAGCGTGGCCGACGAAACAGCGCTGCAGGCACTGCCCGAGGCCGAACGCTTCACTGGTGAAGTCTCCTCCAAGCAGGTGTTCGATAGGCTTGCCGGCACCTGGACCTATTGGGGCTGGAAGGGCGGCTATTTC
>PLTE01000158.1 GCA_003164375.1 Hyphomicrobiales bacterium
CTAGGGAGATTCCGAGGCTCTTATACGTGAGCCGTCGCGTGTCCATAATGGCCCACTCGATAGCGGATAATTGGGCTCGAATCTCAATCTCGTCCATCTTGCTTCTTTCTGTGCGGCTCACGCTTGCGCTTCGTTAGTTCGCCGATACGTCAAGCGCTTGCCCTTGATGCCAGCCGCAGCGATTTCAGCGCGCATAAGGTCGTTCACGCCAAGGGCCGAACGGTTTGAATAGCGGAAATCAAATTCCGCGAGATAACGGTGCAGGTGTTTCTCGCTGCAATGCTGATAGACGCCCTTCATGCCTCGTTTGAAGATCGAAAAGAAGCCTTCGACCGTGTTGGTATGGACGTTGCCGCGCACGTATTCGTCAATCGTGTGGTTGATGGTTTCATGACTGGCAAACTCCTTGCCGAGCGACGTGTACCAGCCAGCGCTATCGGTCATCAGTTTAGCCTCGCGGGCCAGATTGGTGCGAAGGACTGGCGCGAGGTCGGAGATAGCCGTACCGTCCACATGGAACGTGCGGGCTTCCCCGCCGCGTGTGACTAGTGTGAGAACGGCATTCATATGACCCTGACGCTTGCCCTTGGCGTGACCAGCCTGCTTGCCGTAGTAAGTCTCATCGACCTCTACCACCTCACCAGCGCCGCCCATTGGCGCGGCAAAGTTGCCTTGGCGAAGTGCCTCACGAAGCCTGTGCATCATGAACCAGCTCGACTTGTACGAGATACCAAGTGAGCGATGGATTTGATGCGCTGAAACGCCTTTCTTCGAGGCAGTCAGCATGAATAGAGCGGCCAGCCACTTAGACAGTGGAATTTTCGAGCGCTCGAATACGGTTTTGACCGTGACAGTGAATTGCTCGCGGCAGCCGTTGCACTGATAGACGCCCGGACGGTGCTTCTTGCCCTGCAACGCGGTCACGTCCATCGCCTGTGGAGCCGCAGTGAGGGCATACAGGGCCATTCGGCCATACGCGGGCTTCTAGCCACTCGCGGGCCTTGGTTTCGTCAGTGAAAATGGGGTTTTGCAGGTTCGAGGTCATCGGGGTCGTCCTTTCGTGACCCCATACTAGCTATCGACCGTGCTTTGTCAAGGTTATAATCGCCGACCGGACGATCATTGCTGGCAATGTTAGCGGAAGCGTCGCTGACGGTCAGCACGCAAGAGCGCGTTGAGCCGCGATAACGCCATGTTCGCGCGTTAATTTTCGGCTTTGGGACCGAAGCCTTACAAAATGGCTTTGTCCTTGAATTATCGGGCAATACCGCCATACTGCGCCGATTGTGCCATGGGGCACGGGGTAGGATTCCTTGGAACAGCAGCAGAATATCGTCGCGAGCACGTTGGCAGCGAGTCCTTGCAACGTCCTGATGATCTACCCGCGCTTCATGACGGATTCGTTCTGGAACTTTTCGGAAGCCTGCGAACTGGTGGGCGCCCGGTATCCGGCGATCCCGCTCGGGCTCATCACGGTGGCGGCGCTTCTGCCAAAGTCCTGGAACGTGCGGCTGGTCAACCGCAACACCGAGGATCTCGCCGAGAGCGACCTCGACTGGGCCGACATGGTGATGACCGGCGGCATGCTGTTCCAGCAATCGGATACGCTGGAATTGATCGAGCTGTGCCGTGCGCGCGGACTTCCGGTGGTGGTCGGTGGTCCCGACGCGACTTCTAGTCCGCACCGCTATGAAACCGCGAATTTTCGTGTCCTTGGCGAAGTCGAGGACATGATCGGGCAATTCGTCGAGGCTTGGGAGCGGGGCGCCCGCGAGGGCATGTATGTGGCGCCCAAATTCCAAGTCGACGTCACCAAGACGCCGATCCCGCGCTTCGATCTCTTGAAGTTCGAGCAGTACCTCTACATCGGCGTTCAATTCTCGCGCGGCTGCCCGTTCACTTGCGAGTTCTGCGATATTATCGAGCTTTACGGCCGCTCGCCGCGTACCAAGAGCCACGACCAGATGCTGGCCGAACTCGAGGCGCTCTATCAGCTGGGCTATCGCGGCCATGTCGATTTTGTCGACGATAATCTGATCGGCAACAAGAAGGCGATCAAGGCATTTCTGCCGGTGCTCGAAAAGTGGATCGAGCAGCACGATTATCCGTTCGAATTCACGACCGAAGCCTCGCTCAATCTTGCCGACGACGGCGAGTTGTTGGCCATGCTCAAGCGCTGCAACTTTTTTGCCGTTTTCGTCGGCATCGAGAGCCCGGATACGGAAACGCTGGTGGCGATGCGCAAGAAGCAGAATACACGCCGCAGCATCGGTGACAGCGTCCACAAGATCTATCGCGCGGGGATGTTTGTGACGGCGGGCTTTATTGTCGGCTTCGACAGCGAGAGGGGCTCGGTCGCCGAGCCGATGATCGAGCTCATCGAGGAAGCGGCCATCCCGATCGCCATGGTGGGTCTGCTCTATGCGCTACCGAATACGCAACTCACACGCCGGCTGGCGCGCGAGGGACGCCTGCATGTCGACCACGATTCCGCCCCGGCCGGTAAGGGCGACCAATGCACTGCCGGCGTCAATTATCAGACCAAGCGCTCCCGCCTCGACATTCTGCGCGACTATCGCAAGGTTCTCGAACGGATCTACGATCCCGATGCGTTCTGCGGCCGTTTGGAACGGCTCGCCGCCATGCTCGATTGTACCGGTCGGCGGAAGGAATTGCCCGAGGGCGACATCAGGCGCCGGCTCTCCACTATCAACATGGTTCATGAGCTGCTGTCGCGACTGCCGGAAGGGCGCGAGCGCTTCTGGAAGGCTTTTACCGCCTGCATGTCGAAGAACCCGCAATCGGTCCGCGCCATCGTGACGTTGATGGCGTTCTACCTCCATGTCGGGCCCTATTCGCGCTACGTCATGAAACAGATCGATCGCCAGATCGAAGATCTCGAACACGGCCGCTTCGTTGCGCCGAAACTGCTGCCGCCTGTGGCCGTGCCGGAGCCGATCGTGCCGGAGCCGGCGGTGGTCAACGCTTAGACACGACGTCAGAAGCTAAGCGACGCCACGATCGACAGATCGGGTACGACGCGTAGCGGCGGTTGCTCGGCATATTCGTCCGGCATGCGCGTGCGATTGACCCAGAGCGGGCGAAAGCCGAACGCGGCGGCTCCCATCACATCCCAGCGGTTCGACGAAACGAACACAACATGGTCGGGGCTTATTCCGAAGCGATCGGTGACGAGCGCGTAGATTTCGGGCCGTGGTTTGTAAGCGTGCAAGGCATCGACCGATAATACGGCATCAAGGAGCCCGGTCATGCCGGATGCTTCGACAGCGGCACCTAGCATGCGCGGCGAGCCGTTGGAGAGAATCGCGGTTGAGAGGCCGCGCGCTTTGAGCGCGATCAGGGCCGCCCGCGCGTCGGGATAGGCATCAAGCGTGAGATAGGCTTCGAGCAGCTTCGGCCGCAACGCACGATCCACCGAGGGAACGCGGGCGAATGCGTAATCGAGCGCCCGTTCGGTGAGGGTCCAAAAATCGAGGTAACGGCCGGCGAGCGTCAGCGTCCAACTATATTCGAGCTGTTTTAATCGCCAGATTTCCGAAAGTCGGTCCGCGTCGGGGCCGGCAGCGGCGCGATGGCGCGCGATGGCGGCGTGCACGTCGAACAGCGTGCCGTAGGCATCGAAAACATAGACGTGTGGCTTGACGTCACTCATGGGTCGAACTCATGGCAAGGTCTCCGGTGAGCTTTACTGGCAATTCGCCCACGCCAATGCTTGAACCAACAAAGGTTCGCGCCTTTATGGATTGGCCGTCGGATATCGCAATAATGTCGAAAACGACCGGCCGCGGATGTCGTAGACGCGGGCATAGACGACACCGTCGCGGATGATCTCAAGCACCACCGGCGCATCGAGATCGGCGCAATAGAACTCGTTCAGCATCATGGCGAAGTCGGCGCCTGGCGGGTCCCAGATCGTGTTGAATCCCGCTCCCAATCCGACGACGACCGCCGGATGAGGTCCGCACACCGCGACGGTCCATGATCCGCCGGGCGGTTTCTCGGCGCGCTCGGCAAGGAGCGTGCGCAATTGCCGTGACGCTTGCGTCATCGACAAGCCCCAATAGTCGATCATGAAATAGGGCCGCGCGCCGGCGACGCCGCCGATGATGTGATTGTAATAGGTGTATTGATAGGGATGCAGTCGGACCATTTCGATTACGGGGGACGCTATGCCGGCGACGAATACCAAGGCGGCAGCGATTGTTACGGCGACACCGCGTCGCTGCAGGCGCCTCGTGATCCACGCGGCGGCAAGGGCGCCAAGAACGGCAAACGGCGGTAGCGTAAAAACCAGGTGACGAACGCCATTATACATGTATGGCCGCGTCGTGACCGTGACCAAGAGCGGCAGTATCACGGCGAGCACTACGGCCAAGAGTGCGGCGCTCCGGCCAACATCGCTGACGCTTTTTTCGCCGCGCGCCGCCGCGATGGCGGCGCCGACCGTTCCACACATCCCGAGACCCAGCATCAATTCGGGATTTGTGAGCATTTCGAGAGTGGGCGCATAACTGCGCGGCATGTCCGGAACGAGGATCAGTCGGCCGTCAAACAGCTCTCGCCAGGGTTTGTCGAAAAAACTGGAAAAATATTCGACCGCGTGAAACGGGTTGAGGGGCGAAATCACGCTCCACGGCCAGACCAGGCCCATGACTAGATAAGCAAGAATCGCGGCCGGGATGAACGGGACAAGAAACGATCCGCATTCGCCGAGTGCCGCCCGTAAGCCGTCGGCGCGCGATTTGACCGCGATAATGAGCGGAAGCGGAAGGAGCGCGTCCAAGACCGCGAAGCCGCCGAGCACGCGCGCGCCGATGGCCAGACCGACGCCAACCCCGCACAGCGCAATCGTTGGCGGCGTGGCACGCGGATATTCCTGGAACGCACGCACTATGCCGAGCAGCGCGATCATCATGACCGTGGCGAACGGTCCGTCCTTGGCATTAATGAACATATGGCCGTAGTAGAGGGGACAGGCGGCAAGAAGGACGAGCGCTACCAGACCCGCGAATGGGCCGCCGAGACGTCGGCCAAGGCGCCAGGTGACCAATAAGCCGATGAGGCCAACGGCGGCGCCGACAAGCCGTCGGGTCTCGAATAATCCGAACGGGAGTATTTTTGCGGCGAGCGTAGCGATGATGTCGTAGCCGCCGCCATACATGTAGAGATTGACGAACGACAGCGCGCGCCGATCGTTGAAACCGGACCGATAGAGCGAGACTAAGAGGTCGCCATATTGGGAATGGGTGTAGTCGTCCCAGCCGAGTCCGTAGTCGCGAAAAGTCGCCAGCGCGATCGCCGCCGTCAGGATCACGACACCGATCGCGAGCGCATCCAGCCGGCGCGCGCCCGCTTGCGACGGCAGTGAGAGCGAATTCACCGCAACTTGGTGCACGATTGGCCCGGTCTGTGACGCGCGCATTGCCGCGAGGGCATCCTCATGAGGCCCAATCGCGCGCCGGACAATGCGTCAAATAAGCGGGCGCGTTGGGGTTCGGCATGAGGCGAGGGCAAGAAGCGGGGCAGGAGGCCCCGCTCACGCGAAGGGTGGTGCCCGCGCGCTTATTTCGTTGCCGCCTCGTACAGTTCGGCGACGTAATCCCAATTGACCAGATGATCGAAAAACGCCTTCAGGTAATCCGGCCGCCGGTTGCGATAGTCGATGTAATAGGAATGCTCCCAAACGTCACAGCCGAGGATCGGCTTGGCGCCATGCACAAGCGGATTTTCGCCGTTCGGCGTTTTCATGACGACGATCTTGCCGTCCTTGACCGCGAGCCAGCACCAGCCGGAGCCGAATTGCGTGATACCGGCTTGGGTGAGATCTTCCTTCACTTTGGCCAGCGGGCCAATGTCGGCGGTGAGTTGCGATTCGAGCTTGCCGGGGAGCTTTTCGCCGCCGCCGCCTTTCCTCATCCATTTCCAAAAATGGATGTGATTGAAATGTTGGGCGGCATTGTTGAACAGGCCCGNNCGTGATGGAATTCGAGGGTCTCGCGCGACATATGCGGGGCGAGCGCGTCATAGGGATAGGGAAGCTCGGGCAGGGTGAATGCCATTGGTCTACTCCTCAATGTGAAACCGAAGCGGCGGATAGGCGCCGGTGCAACCGCGTGGGAAAGCGAAAAGTTCCTCTAGATAGGGCCAACACGGCGTTTGGGCAACGCTTGCGCCATTAACGAAACCGGCGAATTTACGCTTTCCGCCGGGGGCGTCGGGATAATAGCCCTTGCGTGGCGCCGGGAGCGCCGCCAAAATAGTTAGCGAAAGTCGCTCTTACGCCGGATTTGGAGCCGGGGACACTCCTATGTATTTGCTTTTGTTGGTGTTTGGTGCGATCTTGTGCGCGGCGGGAATAGTTCTCGCAGCATCCGGTTTCTCGATCCATGACCGCGCTCTCGACGCGACGATCGTGACACCCGGTATTGTTGCCGTGATAGGCGGCCTCGTCCTCATCGGCCTTGGCCTTGCTCTTCGCGTCCTGCATCGGATCGAAAATGCTCTCGCAGCGCCGATACCGCGCGCGGCGCAAACTGGCGCAGTGGTGGCGTCCGCCGCCGCAAGCGAATTGCCGAGTGAGCCGGCGCGCCTGTCATTTGTCCCCAAGACTGCGCTCCGACCGCAAGCTGCGACTATTGCCAGTTCGGCGCCCAGCCCGGCGTCGCCAGCGTCTGCCGAAGATAAAGGGCCGGAGGATTTGCCGGGAAAGTCGCCCGAGCACGTAGCGGAAAAGATGCGGGCTTCGGCCCGCTTCGAGCGCGGCCGGACCGCCGCGGACACTGACTTATTGCTTGCGCCTAAATCGCTGTTGCAGAATTCGTTGTCACCGTCGGCGCCGTCGCGTGCCGACGACGAGAACGGCGAGATCTACAACGTGGCTGCTGCCCGTCGAATCAATGGCGCCGCGCGCGCCAGGATCACGCCGCAGTTCGACATGAGCCCGCGTCCACCGGCCACATCCGAGCCGCTAAAGGGTCCGAAATTCGATTCGCTGTGGCCGAAAGGGCCGCGGCCGATGGGTGCGGTTCAATCCGGATCAGCGGAATCTACATCACGGGAGTTTGCGTCAGCCCAGTCTGGGTCAGCCCAACCGGCATCAATCCAGCCGCCCCCGCTGCAGCCTGCTGTGGCGCCGACGATCGAGCCGGGGGAAAACAGCGCACCGCCAGTCGATATGTCGCCGCCAACGGTTGTGCAAGATGAGGCACCGGCCGCCGTGACGGTCCTCAAAACCGGTGTCGTCGATGGCATGACCTATACGTTGTTCTCGGACGGCTCGATCGAAGCGGAACTGCCGCAGGGGACGCTCCGATTCGGTTCGATCGCCGAACTGCGCAATCACATCGAGCAGAGCGCCTAAGTGCGGCCGACGCGCGATTCATCCGGGACCGCCATTTCAGCCCCGCCGCGCCTTCATTCGAACCCTGCGCCTTACGCCACTGAATAACAGAATTATACAGGCCTGAATCTTGGCCGGCGGCTCGACGCACTGAGGTTTTATTGCTTTTATTGCTGCGGCGTAATATACATCAAGTCTAATTACAGCATTTCAGAGCGAGAGATTGCACCATGGCCGAGATTGCAGGGGAGGGCGTGTACATTGAACTGACCGCCAATATCGTCTCCGCTTATGTGAGCAACAATTCGGTGCCGAGTGCAGAGATCGGCAATCTTATTGGTCAGGTCTACGCGGCCTTGAAACGCGTCTCGGGCGGCCCGGCTGCGGCTGCGGCTGCCGCGGAGCCGCTCAAGCCCGCAGTGCCAATCAAGCGCTCGGTCACCCCCGAATATATCGTCTGCCTGGAAGACGGATTGAAATTCAAGTCGCTCAAACGTCATCTGCGAACACGCTACAATATGACGCCCGATCAATACCGTGAGAAATGGGGCCTGCCGCCCGATTACGCCATGGTGGCGTCCAATTACGCCGCGGCCCGTTCGCAATTGGCAAAGCAGATGGGGCTCGGCCAGCAGCGCCGCCGCCGCGGCAGAGAGCGAAACTGACGGCCTGAGAGCCGCTAACTGTTGCGTCCGTCCTCGCGCAGCGCCGGCAGGCCAATGCCGGTGGCTTCGAATCCGCCGTCGACCGCAAGCGTCTGCCCGGTAATGTAGCTGGCGCGATCACTGCATAGGAAGAAGATCGCTTCGGCGAGTTCTTGCTCCAGGCCGTAGCGGTTGAGCGGAATGGCGTCGTGATAGGCGGCGCGGATCTCCGGCGTATGGACGGCCTTCGCCATGGCGGTATCGACCGGACCGGGTGCGACGGCATTGACTCGGATGCCGAGTGCCGCGAGTTCGACCGCCTGCTGTTGGGTCAGATGCGCCAGGCCGGCTTTGCTCGTGCCGTAGGCGGTGCGCAGCGTCGAGGCGCGCAGGCCCGATATCGACGTAATGTTGACGATAGCGCCGCCGCCGCTGTCGCGCATCAGCGGGACCGCCGCCTGGGCGCACAGGAAAGGCCCGGTGAGATTGACCGCCAGCACGCGCGACCAGTCGTCATAGGTGACGTCGAGGATCGGCTTAAAGATCGCGATGCCAGCATTATTGACCAGTGCATCGAGCCGGCCGAACTTTTCCCCGACGATCGCAAGCGCGCGGGCGACTCCGTCGGCGTCGGCGACGTCGCAGTGAATGGCGACGATCGCGTCTGAGCTGGGCAGAGCAGCGCACGTGCGATCGAGCGTCGCCTCGTCGATGTCGAGCAACGCGACGCGCCAACTGTCGCCGAGGAATCGCTTGGCGGTCGCCAGCCCGATCCCACGCGCTGCTCCCGTTACCAGTGCGACCTTTCGTATTTCTTTGCTCATCCTTCGCGCCCCCCATGCCATTTGGTATGCCGCAGCCGGTATCTTCCGGCGGCGCCAATTTTCATTGCATCAGTTGTCCAAGAATTGTTGCAGCTGAAACGTGAAGATTGCGCCATTTTCGAGTGGCGCCATATGGCCTGCATCCGCAATCCATTGCACTGTTGCATTTGGTATCGTGTTCACGAGCAAGCGCGCTGACGCTCGGCAAACGTTATCGTGTTGACCTAATAATATCAGCGTCGGAACCTTCAACGCTTTGAGGACCGTGGTCATACGAAACAGAGAATTCCGCTTGGCGAGGACCTCGGACAATATGTTGCGTAAGCCGACGCTAGGCGTAGCCCGGATGAGACCGGCCATATAGTCCCGGCTGCGAACGCTTTGCGCCGCAAATCGCTTGAAAAATTCGCTACGCAGCATGTCACAGACGAGATCGTCAATCGCGCCGCGGTCGATGAGCTTCGTCCAGCGCTGCGACAGCCACTGTGACCGCCACATGTCGTCGGCGCCTGCGCCGACGTCTGCCAGGACCAGCCGTGATACGCGCTCTGGCGCGGTTGCAGCCAGCGCCAAGGCCGGGCCGCCGCCGAGGGAAAAGCCGACGATCGCCGCGCGCTCAAGCTCGAGCGCATCGAGGACGGCGACAAGGTCGCCGGCGAGATGCGCGGGAGAATACTGTCTCGGATCGGACGGAGCGTCGCTCAATCCGTGGCCACGCTGATCATAGGCGATGACCCGAAACCGCTCCTTGAGCGCGCGCGTCTGCTCAAACCACATGCGCTTGCCACAGGCGAGGCCGTGGATCAGGACCAGCGGGTGGCCACGACCCGTGTCCGCGACGGCTAATTCGACGTCCCCTACAGATATCCTGCGCACCGAAGCTCCAAGCGATCCAAGGTCATCCAACACTTTTCGGTCTCACCGCTGCAGCACGCCGACGGCGGACCGGGCACAGCAAAAGGCAGCGAACTGCGCAACGCCAAAATCGTTCCACCGACGGCAGCAGACAACAACGTCACTGCAATGCAGTAGGACGCGAGATATTCGATTGGACCGGTGAAAATCACCGCCGCGTTGGACAAGCAATATGCGATCGACAAGATGCTGTAGACTGCGCCGCCGAATACGTCGGTCAGGCCGGCGTGGAGTTCATTATCGCTCAGTGCCATGCCCGTCTCCGACCGGACGAGGCTTACAACACTGTCGCTGGCTCCGCCAGAATGCCCGCAAACGAAGCGCGCGGGGGGCAGTCCTCTTTATACCGGTGCCACAAGGGCCGCACGTGCGTCCGAGCGGATACGCTCCACCATCGAGCGAAAGCCGTTCGAGCGCTGCGGGGTCAAATGCTCACGCAGGCCCATTTCCTCGAACAACTTGACGGCGTCGGTTGCGAGAATGTGCTTCGCGGTTTTGTCGGAATACACCGCGAACAGGATGGCGATCAGCCCGCGCACGATGTGCGCATCGCTGTCGCCGGCAAAGGTCAGCACGGGTCCGCCTGCGCTATTCGGACGCACGGTGGTATCGAGCCAGACTTGGCTGGCGCAGCCCTGGACCTTGTTGGCGTCATTGTGCGCGTCCTGCGCAAGCGGCGGCAGCTCGCGGCCGAGTTCGATCAAGTAGCGATAGCGGTCGTCCCAATCGTCGAGGATCGAGAAGTTGCCGATAATGTCCTCAATGCCAGCCATCGTGCCGTTGTCCCGAATTTCCCGCCGGATCCCGTCACCCCGTATATAGAGCGTCGGAGCGGCGAGGTCGACGTGTCGGGCACAATGGATGGTGAGCGGCGCGGCCCTCGGATGCCGCTGGTCGATCGGCGCCAATAAGGGTTACGCCGCCGGATGCTTGGTATCTTTGCGCGTCGCCGGACCGCGCCAAACCGGAGCCAGATCGGCGGGAGTGAGCGTATTCTGCGACGCCCGTTCCGGGGCGGATTTAGTCATCGCCGACTTGAGCGAAGGGGAGCTGCCGCTTGCGAGTGAGCCGGTCTCCTTAGGCGCGAGTCGCTCCGTCAGGAAATCATAAACCATCTTCGCGCCGGCCTGAGCCTTGTAGCCGAGCGTGGTTGCCACCTGCGAGCCGACCGTGCAGGCATCGGGCTGGCGCGTACAGAACTGCCGCAGATCGCCGACCGTGGCTGACGCGGCTGAAATGGCGTCGGACGCGCCGACCTCGCTTGCCGGGATTTCGTGCGAGGAGCCGGTCGGCAACAGGACCAGCACGAGGCCGAGCCAGAATGTCATGCGCAAAAGAAAAAACATGAGACCCGCATCCCCCGCGACACACGCTGCCGCACGTGACGGGAAACTAGCAGGGAGGCTTGAAGGCTGCGTTCTTTCGCCGGGTACGATTTTGTCCATAATCGAGGAGAATACGCCTCAAATTTTCGAGCAATTGGAAAAAATATTATTTACCTAAAATTTGAACGAACGCCCGATGCCGCATGCAATGGCGCGCGAATGACGCGGCATTTCGGGCGGCTGGCGCGCGGCCAACGGTAACGGCTTCGCCGGCGGCAACGAGCGATTCACCATGACGGCGGATTCCGCCTCTCAAGTCGCATGCCCGGCGCTCCGAACCTTAGCGTTCGCTTAAGCGGCCTCTGACACGATCCGGCTTCAGAAAAAGGGGAGCGCCTCGGCAATGCCGAGCGTGCGTCGGACAAGTGGGACCGTTCGCGCCGATTAAAATTTATATTGAGACGTTGGTCCACCCGTCGGCGCAGCACGACGCGCTGACCGCGGCGCGGCATCGCGCCTTCATCGCACCGCGGCTACTCGGCAGCATTGCGGCGCTGGCGGCGATCCCTGTCTATCTTCTCATTCGCGGCACCCCGAGCATTATTGAACTCGTGGTCGTTGGCTGGCTCGTGGCACCCATCCTCATCGCATATTTTCTGTCCCGCACCGGTCGGTACGAGAGCGCACACGTGTTGTCCTCGCTGGCGTTGACGGGACTCGTCACCGCGGTCGCAGCGCTGACTGGCGGCATTGCATCCTTCGCCGCCATCTGGCTTGTGGTGGTGCCGCTCGAAGCGGCGCTTTCGGCGTCGCGCCGTGTCGTGGCGATCGCCTCGACCTTGGCACTCGCCGCCACCGGCTTGTTGCTGGTGCTGGGCGCCTGTCACTTGCTGTCGGCTGCTTTGAGCGCGCCAGCTGGGCTCGCCACGCTCGGCATCGTTTCGGCAGGCCTCTATGCGACCGGACTAGCGCTCGGCGCCGAAGCTCTGGCGCGGACGAGTTTTTGGCTGCTCTACGCTGAGGAGGACCGCTACCGGCTTCTGGCCCGCAATATCACCGACGTTATTACGCGGCACGGCCGCGACGGCGCCGTGCTGTTCGTCTCGCCGGCGGCCGAGGAGCTGTTCGGCGCGCGCATCGGCGCATTGCACGGTCACGGCCTGTTCGACCGGGTTCACGTCGCCGACCGTCCGGCCTATCTGACCGCGCTCGGCGACACCGCGGCCTTGGCGGAACCGCGCTCGGTCGAATTCCGCGTGCGGCGTGAAGGCGACGAAGCAGACGGTCGTTCCAAGGTTGAATTCATATGGATTGAGATGCGTTGCCGACCGTTCGATCCGGCAGCCAACGATAGTGGCGATACGATTTGTCGCGAAGTCGTCGCGGTATTGCGCGACGTGACCGAACGCAAGCGAAACCAGCAAGCGCTGCTTGATGCCCACGCCGAGACCGAGCGGGCCGACGCTGCCAAAGGCCGTTTCCTCGCCACCATGAGCCACGAATTACGCACGCCGCTCAATGCCATTATTGGCTTCTCGGAAATGCTGATGAAGGAAGCCGCGCTCCACCTCGATGCCGAGCGCCGCAACGAATATGCCGGCCTCATCAACAGTTCCGGCCATCATCTGTTGTCGGTCGTCAACGGCGTTCTCGATATGTCGAAAATCGAGACTGGGAATTTCGAGATCACGCCGGAACCGTTTGCGCCGGCGAAAGTCGTCACGAACTGCTGCGGGATTCTTGCGTTGCGGGCCCGCGAGGCGGGTGTCGTGCTGGAAAAGCGGGCAGCCGAGGATCTGCCGGACATGATTGCCGACAAACGCGCGCTCAGCCAGATCCTGCTCAATCTGGTGTCGAATGCGATCCGCTTCACCGATCGCGGCGGCAAGATTTCGATCAGCGCCCGCGCCGAAGCGGCCCATATCACCTTTGCGATCGAGGACAACGGCGTTGGCATCAGCGATGAAGACTTGGCGCGCGTCGGCGAGCCATACTTTCAAGCGGGCAGCTCTTATGATCGCCGCCACGGCGGTACCGGGCTCGGCCTTTCCATCGTCAAGGGACTGGTGCAGTTGCACGGCGGCGAGCTTTTAATCCGCAGCCGCGTCGGCGAGGGTACGCGCGTCACGGTGCGCTTACCGCTCGATTGCGAACGCGCCCGGCCAAACATGTTTGCGCCGCAGCCGAATGGCATCGTGAGCTATTTGCCGGGCCGCCAGGCACCGCATTCGGTGGCTGCCGAAGGCGTTCGGGAAACTTCGGCGCCAAGCAAGGAAACTCAAGATATTCGGGTGAAGAAAAGTGCGTAACCGCCGCAGTGCTGTTCGGCCCTTCTACCGGCGCGCCGCCAGCGCCGGCTTAGCGTTGGCGGTTCGGTCATGCACCGAGGCGACGCGCCGGCCGGGGGATTTTGCTGCAATCCTTGCCGCCGTCGCCGCGAGCCTGATCATCATCGTCAATGCCGTTTTTTTGCAGTCGGGTTCGCATCCGGCGCCGTTTTTCGCCGCGCCTAAGCCACTGCAGGCGGCGGTCAATAGCCCGCCCAAGTCGATGGAGCCGACCATGCCGGCACATCCGGTAGTCGCGCCGCCGGTCGTAGTGCCGCAACCCGTCGCCGTGCGGCGCAATGATCCGATCGCCGAACTGATCGGCCCGTCACCGCGCATCGCCGCGGTGCAGCGCGCGCTGTCCGATTTTGGCTATGGCCAGCTCAAGCCGTCCGGCGTGCTTGACGAAGCGACGAGCAGCGCAATCGAAAGACTCGAGCGCGAGCGCAAGCTGCCGATCACCGGACGGGTTTCCGAACGCCTGGTCAGCGATCTTGCGGCCATGGTCGGCCATCCACTCGAAGAGCGCCAATAAAATCGTTCGTTTGCGGCAACGCGCGGATCGAGTCATACCTCGTGCGCCGATGTGAGCTGGACGATGCGCCTTAAATCCGCATTATGGGTTGCCGCTTATTTGCGCCGCTGTCAGGTCGAGGGCGCATTCGGTGTCGTGCGCCGGCGCGGAGCGGAAGACGCTGGCGCAGTGTTCGTGCGCATCTACAGGCTTGATGGCACCTCAGACCTCTACGGGCCAGCGCCGCAAAGCGCACTCGATACCAGCCGCGGCGCCGACCGTTCGTTCACCGCAAGCTTCGTCCAGCAACCTGCGCCGGATGCAGCGGTCGAGGCCTATCTCGCGCGCGAGGTGAAATTCGATCCCGACGTCTGGATCGTCGAGGTCGAACAACCCGAAGGCCGGAATTACCTGGATATTGTAGGCTAAGACGCGTCGCGGCGATTATTCGACCGCTGGGCCGCCGGCACACGACGCACTGTTGCTGTTGCTGTTGCGGTCGCGGGTCGCGCACGCATGCGGGGTTCGTCGTTCCAAAATAACGGCTGATGCCGCGCTGTGGGGCGCTCCGTCTTGCGCTCCGCACCATCCAATGCCTGCCAGATCGCGACCATATGCTCGGCCGCCTCCGTCGTCATTTCATCGTAAAGCGTCGCGAGTGCGTGGACGCGTTCGACCGAATGGCCGACCGCGCTATTGACGAAGAGCAGCAGCCGATAGACGACGTCGCGCGGCATGGCGAGCGCTTTGGCGGCCGTCACCACCGGCTCGCCGAGTTCGTCGCTGGCAATGCGCCGCGCCTGGGCGCGGGTGACGCGTAATGCTTGCACGAGATGTTGCGCGAAGTCCTCGCCATTGTGGGCGAGCGCTGCGTGTTCGAGCCGGAGCGCCATCGATGCGTCGCGTGGCAGGTTGACGCGGCCGGCCGGAAGCGGTGCCGCGACTTCGAGATTAAGCAGGATGAGACGCCGCTCCTCAGCGTCCGCCGCGAAAAAAAGCTCGTTCAGTTCGGCCGCGATATCGGTCGCGATTGGAGCGGACAAATCCGTGACCTGGCGGGTTTCGGAACTCTGCGCGGTTGCGTCGTGTTGCTGCTGCGGCCGCGCGACTGTCGCGGCAGCGACGGCCGGCGCTTCAGGCGCTCTGATCTTGGCGCTTGACTGATGCGTGCGTACAAGCGCGGCGATGCCGGGTAAATCGCCGGCGAGGCGGTCCATCACCTGCACGGGTGGCGACAGATGACGCGCCAATCGCCCGGCCACGGCGGTGCGGGTCGCCACGTCAACGCTGCCGAGCAGTCGTAGCGCCAGCTCGGTGTAATGACGCTCCTCGTCTGGCGTATGCGTGAGCTTCTGGACGTAGAGATCTGTCAGCACCCGCAATAAAGTGGGGCGCATATCGACACCGGCGCGCAATCCAAGATGCTCAAGGTTGTCGAGGCCGCACGGGGATCCGCTTTGCATTACACGTGACTCGATCGTAGCAGGGTGACCTGACCATTGATTTCGTTCGGTAGCCTAATTTGCTCGCGTTAGCGGAGCGTTAACCTTGCATGCCGCTTAATCATGGCGATGCCGAATTCCGCGCATTGGGGCAGAACGCCCGGTTGCCGGCGGCAGAGGACAGCGGCTGGTGAGCAACGTTATCAAATTCCCGGACGAGGGGCGTATCGTACGCTTCGGCCGTGACTCGGCGGATGAGTCTGCAACCATCATCATCCTGCCGGTTATCCGGGTCGAGCGGTACCCCGACGCGCATGCCGATGGGGCCGAGCCCCACACCCATCCGCCGGCGGACAACGGCGGCCGCCGACGGGTGAGACGCCGCTGAGCGCCAGCCTGCGATGCCGCGCGCCCGTTGCCGACGCAAGATAATACGGCCATCGGCTTGCCTCGCCGCGGTTTTGCTTCTTACCATTGCGATCCTTCCCGGCTGTTCCAGCATTGGCGATTTCGGGCGGCTGAGCGATGCGGTGGTCACAGACGACATTCACGCCTGGGTCGGCGAGGAAGCTGCCGTGCGCGCCGGCGCGCCAATCTCCGCCGACAATCTCACCGATGACGAGCGTACGCTACGCGATCTCGCGTTCCCCTTGATCGAACCGCCCTACGACCGGCAGCGCTGGGACGCCGTGGTCTATGAATACGGCACCAAGAACTCGTTTCAGCGCGAATTGTCGGCGTTCGATCCGACCGCCTATTACAGGCACCTGCAAGGTGAACTCCTGCGATCGAGCGCCGCGCGCTACAACCAACTGATCGACGACATTCGCAACGACATCGTGCGCATTGAGCCGTTCTTTATGGCCGCGCGCCGCGTCACCGATCTCGATCGGCGCCGCGAGTCAAGCATGGCGCAGATCAGCAGTCTTACTCCCACCGAACGTGTCAACGCGCAGGCGCGCATCGGCGAGAACAGTATGGCCATAGCCTGGGTCGGAAAGTCGCTCGAACAACGTTGCGCCAGTTATCGCTTCGCGCTCGAACATCTCGCCGTCGCCGAACCTCAACCGATCGCGGCCGACGCGGACCGGGTGCTGACGGAATTGCAACAGCAGATCGCTGCCAACCCGGTGGTCGTCGCCGCCCCGCGCGTGGCCGCCGCGCCCGCCGCGGTCGGGACACGGCAGGCCGCCGTCACCAAATAACCTACTGCACCGGCTGAATGCCGCAGGTCGCGGCGGCGAGCGCACTGCGGGCCGCCGCCATAAGCGCTGGCTGCGGCGCCAAGGCGCGCAACACGATCAGCCCCGTCGTTGACGGCGACTCGATGATCAGCCGGTCGGCGGCGGTTACGTCTTCTTCTTCGGGGACTTCCGCATGCTGCTCCGGCGTCATGAGATCGAGTTCGATCGAGCGCCGGCCGGCGGCGCGATCGTTGATCGCGTAGTAGGCAACGCTCTTGCGCGTATAGAATGTGACCGAAGTATAAGCTGGGCTCACCGGCGCGATAAGCTTGAGCGATCCGTCGGTCAGATCGTACCGGCACACCGCGGCGGCGAAAGCCGGATCCATGAACGGCATGATGGCGCTCGCCGCCGTCGGCGCGGCGAGCGGCACCATGATATTGACCTGTGCGAGCGGCGTGAGCCGTGAATAGGCGTCCTGCTTGGCTGCCTGCGGCAGCGCCAGTACGGTCGACAGGTGCACAATGCCGCCGAGCAGGATAGCTGCGAGGATCCACATCAAAGCGCGGATCATGAGCAGCCCTTTCGCGCGATCGCGGGCATCGGCCCTTCCTTGGTTGTTCGCGAGGCGACGCCGATGGGGGTGTCATACAGCCGCCAGACCAGTACGAATTGTTCGATGCCGCCGGTCGGCAGCCAATTGCCCGGACGCGCCAACGGCGCGACCGTGATCGCAAACTGGCCGTCATTGTCGCGGACGATTTCCTCGCTGGTGAAACCGTGCCGATCAATCGCGTTCGCCACCAGCCGGCCTTCCGGATCGTACAGCGTGACAGTCCAATACCGCGCCGCCGGTGTCATGCCGCTGAGCGTGAAGGTGCAGCGGCCGTCAAAATTATTTCTGGCATCGTCGGTGCGGGCATAGAATGCGACGCCGTCACCCACCCCGGTCGGCAGTTCCCCCGAGCGCGCGACGCTGGCGCGCGCATAGGGATCGATGTCGACCGATCCGCTTTTTGGCCATGCCGTCCAGCCACCGATCGTCAGCGAGCCGAATGCGACGCCGCGCGTGAGTGTGAACCACGTCGCGCCGAGCCCGAGCGCGGCCGCAACCAGCAACGTGAAACACGAACCGAACAACAGGCGCATGCTTGACCCAGTCCGAAAACTCTTTGGTGAAATTGGTTACTAGTCGCCGCGCGACGCCGCGGCCGATTCACGATCGGCCGCGGTGGCAAACGTGTCGCTGCGGTTTTCGGCGCCGTTCTTGTCGCGGTCTAGCGCGCCGAGCTGCCCGGCGGCCGCGCCTTGCGCGGCGAGCCCGTGCTCGGCGTCGTCCAACATATGTTCGACCTGGATGAGCGCTTCGGTACCTTTACGCGTCAAAAGCGCCGGGTGGGGCTCCTCGCTTCCAGTGAAGGAAACGTCTGTCATGGTCGGTGCATGTTCGGGTGGTGGCAGGCCAGGCAGCGGGCGTAATTCGATACCCTGATGCGCGTAAGCCATGATGTTGTGCCAGACCGTCGCCGGCAATGTGCCGCCAGTCATGCGTTTGGTCGGTGAATAGTCGTCATTGCCCATCCAGACCGCGCCGACGAAGTTGCCGGTGTAGCCAACGAACCAGGCGTCGCGCCAGCTATTGGTGGTGCCGGTCTTGCCGGCAACTTTGATGCCGTCGAGTTGTGCGCGTTTACCGGTGCCGTTTTCCACGACCGAATTCATCATCTTGATCATTTCGAGCGCGACTTCCGGACTGATGACCTGCTTCGGCTTCGTCCCGTCGCGGTCGAAGCGCCACACCAATTGGCCGGTGCCGGTGCGCACTTCGAGAGCTGCATGCGGCACCACGGCGCGGCCGAGATTAGGGAAGGTGGCGTAGGCCACGGCGTGCTCGAACACGTAGACTTCGTCGGCACCGATCGGCAGCGACGGGGTGTCCGGCAGCGGCGCATGAATGCCGAAATTGCGCGCGGTCTGCACGATCATGGCGCGGCCGAGCTTGGGATTGCCGTTACCGAGCGCGATCGAAAGCTTGACCGGAATGACGTTGACCGAATGGGTGATGGCCTCGATCAGCGTGATGGCGCCGGAGTAGCCGCCAGAATAATTGTGCGGGCACCAATTGCCGATGCAGACCGGAGAATCGACGACGATCGAATTCGGCGTGAAACCGTTCGCCAAGGCGGTGGCGTAAACGTAGGGTTTGAACGAGGAGCCGGGCTGGCGCAACGCGTCGGTCGCGCGATTGAACTGACTGGCGCCGTAGTCGCGTCCGCCGATCATAGCCCGCACGCCGCCGTCGAGGTCGGCGAATACCGCGGCCGACTGGCTGGCGCCGTAATCGCGCCCGTATTGACGCAATTGCGATTCCACCTCGCGCTCGGCATAACGCTGTAGATTTGCGTCGAGCGCAGTGCGCACCACGAAATAGCGGTCGGTGACCGATTGTGGGAAGGTGTCGACAAGTCGGCGCATTTCGTCGAACGCCCAGTCGAGGTAATAGTTCGGGGCATCTTCAGCGGTGCGGTCGATTGGGGTCGCGGGATTGCGCCGCGCACCGTAGACCTGACCCTCGGTCATGAATCCGTTCGCCACCAGATTGTCGAGTACGACGTTGGCGCGCGCGCGCGCCGCCGGCAGATTGACGAGCGGCGAGAATTTCGTCGGCGCCTTGAACATGCCGGCGAGCATCGCCGCTTCCGGCAGCGTGACATCGCGGACCGACTTGCCGAAATAATACTGCGCGGCGGCATCGACGCCGAAGGCGCCGCCGCCGAGATAGGCGCGGTCGAGATAGAGCTTGAGGATCTCGTTCTTGGCCAGATGTGTTTCCAGCCACAGTGCGAGAAACGCTTCATTGATCTTGCGCTCGTAGGTGCGCTCGTTCGAAAGGAAAAGGTTCTTGGCGAGCTGCTGGGTGATCGTCGAACCGCCCTGCACCACTCCGCCGGCCTGTGCGTTGGTCATCAGCGCGCGGAAGGTGCCCTGGAAGTCGATGCCGAAATGCTCGTAGAAGCGCCGATCCTCGGTAGACAGCACCGCTTTGATCAAGTGATCGGGGAACTCGTCGAGCGGTACCGATTCATTGTGCTTGATGCCTCGGCTGCCGATCTCGTTGCCGTAGCGGTCGAGGAAAGTGACCGCGAGATCGGCCTTCTTCAGCCAATCGTCGTCCGAGGTCTGGCGGAAGGCCGGAATGGCGAGCGCGGTCATGAGCAGGAGGCCGCCGGTGCCCAGCGTGGCCAGTTCCGACAGCGGCTCGACAATTAGCCAGCGCCGCCAGCCGGCGACATGGCTGCGGTCCATTAACGCAGTGAACCGCTCATAGATTTCGCGCGTCCATTTGCCGCTCTGGAACACCGCGAAATCGATCCGCGCGTCGAGGTCGAGCAACAGCCGCTTGAATTTGGGCCTCCAGTCGTTGCCCGGATCGGGAAACATGTCCGTCACAACAGCGCGCTCCGGATATCGACCGCAACCACGGGAATTGGACCCACTGCAGGTGCCCTTTTAGCCGACCGGTGTATTGCCGGCCATGGTTTCTTAGAACTGGTTTAGTCGACCCCGCTCCGGCGGCCAATGCAGGCGCCAACACCAGGGCAAAACAAGGCGCAACAAGGTGAATGGAAATTGCGGGCAAATTTGGCTTAGGGTGACGGCCTTGGGAGAACAACGTGGCAACAGATTCGGCAATCGACTTGGCGAGCGATATATGCGGCCCGGAAGAGGTTCCGTTCTGGCGCCGTAAATCATTGACGCAGATGACAAATTCGGAATGGGAAAGCCTGTGCGACGGCTGCGGAAAATGCTGCCTCAATAAGCTTGAAGAAGACGGCACCGATCGCACCTTCTACACCGATGTCGGCTGCCGGCTGCTGGACGGCGAAACTTGCCGCTGCCGCGACTACAGCCACAGGCTTGAACAGGTCGACGACTGCGTGCGGCTGACGCCGCGGAACCTCAAAACCATCACCTGGCTGCCGCCGTCCTGTGCCTATGTCCTGGTGGCGCAGGGCAGGGACCTCTACTGGTGGCATCCGCTCGTCTCCGGCGACCCTGAGACCGTGCACAGCGCCGGCGTCTCGGTGCGCGGCCGCGTTGGTGCGTCGGAGGTCGATGTTCCCGACGAGGAGCTCGAGAATTACATCGTCAGCTGGCCGCTGAAACTGCCGAAGGCGGCGCGGCGGAAGCGATAGGAACGCGGCCCCCGTTCATTTCTGCCGCCGCAATTTGGGCCGGGCTGTGTAAGCACGATCTACTCTCGCAAACTGGCGCTGCCAGAGTGGGAGAAGGTAACGCAGTCCTGCCCTGCACAGAGGGATGTTGCAATACCGCAGGGAGGCCGCCAAGTGATGCCGGCTGAAACGAATCCGACATGACGAGCGAAATCGCCCCCGTGGCCGCGGATAGCATCATCTCCGAACGGGCAAGCGCAGAACCGGCGCTTGCCGGCGCGCGCGCCGCGGCGGTTATGCCAGAACCGCAGCAGGCGCCCACCACGTCGCCGCTCGACCATGCCGCCGCGCGCGCCATCGTCGCCGGTATCATGCTGGCGATGTTCCTCTCCGCGCTGGAACAGACCATTGTGGCGCCGGCGCTGCCGGCGATCGGCAAAAGCCTCGGCGGCATCGACGACTTGTCCTGGGTGGTCACGGCCTACCTCCTCGCCGCGACGGCGACTACTCCATTGTTCGGAAAGCTTTCCGACATCTACGGCCGGCGCGCGATTCTTCTCTCTGCGATCGGGATTTTCATCGGCGGCTCGGTCGCCTGCGCACTGGCGCCCTCGATCTGGATGCTGATCCTTGGCCGCGGCCTACAAGGCATCGGCGGCGGTGGCCTATTGCCGATCGCGCAGACTATCATCGCTGACATGCTGTCGCCGCGCGAACGGCCGGTGGTGCAAGGCTACACGTCGATCATCTTCATGAGCGCCAGCATTCTCGGCCCGGTGCTGGGCGGGCTGTTGACCGACCACTTGCACTGGTCATTGATTTTCTGGATCAACGTGCCGCTTGGTGCCGTCGCGCTGGTGATGACCGAACGCGCGCTGCGACGCCTGCCGCGTCACGACCGCCCGCATCAACTCGACATGATCGGCGCGTTTTTGATGGTCGGCGCCGCGATCGCATTGATGCTTGCGTTGGCCTGGGGCGGCACGCATTATCCGTGGAGCTCCGCGCGCATCGTCACGCTGTTCGGAGCGTCCGCGGCATTATGGGTGCTGTTTGCGCTGCGGTTGCTGTCTGCTCGCGAGCCGTTCATCCCGCTTTCGATCCTGCACGGTCGCGTGACCAGCATGATCACCGGCTCGGCCTTTTTCTCGATCGGCACCATCATCGGTATCACCATCTACACGCCGCTCTATTGCCAGACAGTGCTTGGCGTGTCGGCAAGCCTGTCGGGGCTGGCGCTGATCGCCTTCATGGGTGGCGCCGTGCTCGGCTCGCAGACGGCGGCGCGGCTGATGGTGCGGCTCACCCATTACATGCGCGTGCCGATGGTGGGACTTCTGATCGCCGTAAGCGCGCTTGCCGTTCTCGCTGCCGATCCGGCCGGACGCTCGCTCGGCGAGGTCGGGCTGTTGCTGTTTGCGCTCGGTTTAGGGCTTGGGCCGATGTATCCGGTGAGCACCATCGTGATGCAGAACGCGGTCAAACCGCACCAGATGGGCACCGCGACCGGCACGCTGAATTTCTTCCGCACGCTCGGCGGCGCCATCATCGTCGCGCTGTTCGGCGCTATCGTGCTTGGCGGTGGCACCGACGGGTCCGGTGTCGTGACGTTGGAAAAACTCGCGCTGAGCCACGGCGACATGGCGCCGGCCTTTCACTGGGTCTTCATCGCCGCCGCGATCTGCGTCGCTATAACGTTTTGTTGCCTGTTGGGCGTCGAGGAGCGGCCGTTGCATGGGCCGGTCCGCCTGAGCGAAGGCGCGGAATAGCGTCACACAGCTGTTCCACGAAAAATTCTACGGCTCCAGCGGTGAGCCGATTGCGCGTGCGGTGTCGACGATCCAGGCGCGATAGCGCTGCAGCGGCGTGATGCCGGTGAGGCCGCCGCAGCCGCCGGTTAGATTCGGGCCGGTCGACCAACTGACCACGCCGATGATAGTGAGACTGCCGTTTGTATCGCGAAACGCCGGCGCGCCGGAATCGCCGGTACAGGCGCCGAGACCCGCCGCCTTGCCTTGGGTGTCCGGATCGAACAGGCGTATCTGCAACGGCCCCGATTGGCCGGTGACCATGAGTGTTGCCGAACGAACGATGCCGTCGAGCCGGTCGGCACCCCGCATAGTGACGCCGTAGCCTGCGACAATCAGTGTATCGCCAATGGTGACAGCTTCGGTATCGCTGCCAATCCGTGCCGGCAGGACGCTTGCGGGCAGCGGTTCCGAAAGTTTGAGCAACGCAACGTCCGCGGTGGCGAGATGGGCGAATAGCCTTTTTAGATCGAATTGCGGGTCGCGCTCGACGCGGGCGATGGTCTTGAGCACCGGCGTTTCGCCGGGTTTGCTGCCCATAAGTTTGTAGTCCGCGCCCTGCTGCACACAATGCGCCGCGGTGAGCAAAAGCTCGCGCGCGATCGCGGTGGCGGTACAGACGGTGCCATAGGACCCGAGAATCATTACTACCGAGCGGCCGGCGCCGTCGGCCGCGGGCTGCGCGCCGCCCACCATTGCCTCTGCCGGCGCGACGGCTGCGATCGCCGCGATCGGAATCCAACGAAGTATCCGTGCCGAAAGCCGCTTCAGGGTCACGCGTGTTCTCCTCATCGCCCTTCTTATCCGCGCTCGCCGGTCACAATAACGGAGGTTTCGATTTTCGGCGGCATTCCTGTATCAGCCGTTCAGGCCGGGTTCACGACGTCGGGGTTAGGGTTGAGCATGGTTTCCGTGTCGCGATTCGCCTGTGCCGCTGTGGCCGCGATCGGCCTTGGCCTTACGCTTGCTCCCGTGGCGGTTCCGGCGCTCGTGTCGGTGCTCGCCGCCGACGCGGCTGAGCCGTCGCTCGCCGAAATCGAGCAATCGTGCCTAAACCCGAAGGAACGGCGGGCAGAAACCGAAGCCGGCAAACTCGTCCGGCTCACCGTCGCCATGCATGCGGCGAGAAGTCGGATGCCGGGCACAATCGTGCGAGCACGGCTCTGCCACGGTCCCGATGGCCTCGTCTATGTGCTGACAGTCCTCGCGCATGATGGCAAAGTGGCGCAGATTGCCGTTGATGCCATCAAAGGCACGCTTGTCGGCGGACTATGACCTTTAGGCGGAGCAATTCTTGCGGCTTCTCGTTGTCGAGGACGATCCCGATCTCAATCGGCAGCTGGCGACGGCGCTGACCGATGCCGGCTACGTCGTCGATCGAGCTTTCGACGGTGAGGAAGGCCATTACCTCGGCGAGAGCGAGCCTTACGATGCCGTCATCCTCGACATCGGCCTGCCGAAGATGGACGGCATTTCGGTGCTGGAAGCCTGGCGCCGCGCCGGCCGTGCCATGCCCGTCCTCATCCTCACGGCGCGCGACCGCTGGAGTGACAAGGTGCAGGGCTTCGACGCCGGCGCCGACGACTATGTCGCCAAGCCGTTTCACCTTGAGGAAGTGTTGGCGCGTGTGCGCGCGCTGCTGCGCCGCTCGGCCGGCCATGCCAAGAGCGAATTCACCTGCGGCCCGGTCCGTCTCGATACCCGCACTGGCCGCGTCGCGGTCGACGGCAATCCGGTCAAGCTCACGTCGCACGAGTACCGGCTATTGTCTTATCTGATGCATCATACCGGTCGCGTGGTGTCGCGCACCGAACTCGTCGAGCATCTCTACGATCAGGACTTTGACCGCGATTCTAACACCATCGAGGTGTTCGTCGGCCGCATCCGCAAGAAGCTCGGCGTCGACGTGATCCAGACGGTGCGCGGGCTGGGTTATCTGCTCACGCCGCCCGATGCGCGCTAATTCGCTCGCGCTGCGTCTGTTCCTATGGGCCACCGGCTGGACCGTGGTCATCCTCATCGTGACCGGCATCGCGTTATCGACGCTCTATCGGCACGCAGTCGAGCGCTCGTTCGATCGTCGTCTCGACGTCTATCTGCGGACGTTGGTTGCCGATGTCGCTTCGCCCGAGGAAGGCAGCGACAAATATCCACAGTCGATCGGCGAACCGCTGTTCGAACTGCCGCTGTCGGGCTGGTACTGGCAGGTGACGCGGCTCGATACCAAGACGCCCGAAGCCCATTCCTCGCGCTCGCTGTGGGACAGTAACCTGCCGCGACTGCCCGACGACGCGACGGCGGCCGGCACCGAATATCGCCAGGGCTATGCAAAAGGTCCCGAGGATCAGGATCTGCGCATCGTCGAGCGCAATGTCGATCTTGGCAGCGATGGCCGTTATCAGATCGCGGTTGCCGGCGACGCCTCCGAGATCGAAGATGAAACTCATAGCTTCGATCGTGCTATCGGCTTCACCTTTGCGGCGCTCACCGTGGCGCTGTTGTTGACGACGGCGCTGCAGGTTCGATTTGGGCTGGCGCCGCTGGCGCGCATTTCTCAAAGTCTCGCCGCCATTCGCTCAGGCCGCGCAGAGCGGCTCGAGGGTGAATTTCCGGTCGAGATTGCACCGCTGGCGCGTGAGACCAACGCCCTGATCGAGGCCAATCGCGAAATCGTCGAACGCGCACGCACCCATGTCGGCAATCTGGCGCATGCGCTGAAGACGCCTCTGTCCGTCCTGGTGAACGAGGCGGCGGCGCGCGGCAACGATCCGCTGGCACACAAGGTGCTGGAGCAGACCGACATCATGCGGGATCAGGTGGCGCGTCAGCTCGAGCGGGCGCGGCTCGCCGCACGCTCGAGCGTGATCGGCACGCTGATCGACGTGCCTCCGGTCGTCACCGCGCTGGCGCGCACGATGGAAAAGCTTTATCGCGCCCGCGACATCGCGATCGATGTCGATGTATCGGCGCATGCGCGGTTCCGCGGCGAGCAGCAGGACCTCGAGGAGATGATCGGCAATCTGGTCGATAACGGCTGCAAATGGGCGCTGTCGCGGGTGGCGATCGAAGTCATTGCCGATCAGCCGTCGGCGGACGACGTAAAGCCGCGGGTTCGCATTATCGTCGACGACGATGGGCCTGGACTGTCTCCCGCCGAGCGCGAGAGGGTGGCGCAGCGCGGGCAGCGGCTCGACGAGACCAAGCCGGGCTCGGGCTTAGGCCTTTCCATTGTCGTCGAGCTTGCCGGGCTTTATGGCGGCGTGCTCACGCTCGGCACCGCGCCGATCGGCGGTCTGCGCGCGGAACTGGCGCTGCCAGGGGGGTGAGTGCGGCGCGCATCGGTCTCGCGAGCGATCTACTTAACCCCTACGCGGCTCAAGTTATCGCCAGCTGTTAAGGGCCAGGCGGTCTTCGAACCTCATGTCAATCGAGCGTCACATGCGCGGCGGCGATCACGCTCTTCCAGCGCGTTGTTTCCTCTTGAAAATAGCGGTCGGTGGCTTCGAGCGAGCCGCCGACCGGTTCGGCAGACAGCGCGGCGAGATGTTTGACGATCTCCGAATCGTGTAGCGCTTCGTTGACGTCGGCGCTGATCTTGGTGGCGATCGCGGCCGGAGTGTGTGGCGGCGCCACGATCGCGTACCAGGCCGCGGAAGAAAAGCCCGGCAGGGTCTCGGCGACGGAGCGTATATCGGGCAGGCTCGCCATGCGCTTTGGCGACGCGACAGCGATCAATCTCAGCTTGCCGGCGGTGACGAGCTGCATCGACACGCCGAGATTATCGAACATACAATCGACGCTGCCGGCGACGAGATCGTTGAGCGCCGGTGCGGAGCCACGGTAGGGCACGTTCTGCAACTTCACATGCGCCATCATCTGAAACAGTTCCGATGTGAGGTGCGAGGTGGTGCCGTTGCCCTGGGTGGCGTCGGTCACCTTGCCGGGATTGGCTTGGGCGTAAGCGATGAAATCCTCCACCGTCGTGGCAGCGATCTTATCCGGATTGACCACGAGCGCGTTCGGCACCCGTGCGATGACGACGATCGGCACGAATTGCTGCGGATCGAAATCCAGATGCGGATAGAGATTCTGGTTGATGACCAAGGGTGGCGGGGGCGTCGAGAGCAAGGTGTAGCCGTCGGGATCGGATTTGGCGACAAATTCGGCGCCGATATTGCCGCCGGCGCCGGCGCGATCGTCGACGATTACCGACTGGCCCCATTTGCGCGAAAGCCAATCGGCGAGGATGCGCGGCATGACGTCGGCGGTGCCACCGGCGGGGAAGGGAACCACGACCTTCACCGTCCGCGCTGGATAATCCTCCGCGCGGGCCGCATGCGCTGGGAAACCGCCCAGCGCCAGCACCAAGCGCGCAATGATCCATCCGCAGCGCCGGCGAGCAGCGGCTTTTGCCCTGGGCATCGTGTTCTCGTTGGCCGAGGTTGTGGCGAAACGGCGGCGGACCTTATCCAAAGCACCAACGAACCGCCAGTGCGCGGCGGGTGCGGCCGATCGGTGCGGCCGAATGCGCTGGAGTGGCGCATCGCCGTGCGACAGAGTTTCGCCCCAATGCCCCTCTTTGGTTTATCGCGATTTCTTGGGGACGCCATGTTTTGCCAGGCGATGGCGGCGAAGCGATGGGTTGCAGCGGCGCTGCTCGCGGCGAGCGTTTCTGCTTGTTCGGCCGATACCGGATCAAAAGAAGTCGGTGGCGCCGCGGCCGGCGCGGTCGCTGGCGGATTGATCGGCAATGCCATCGGCGGAAGCTCCGGGAATAGGCTCGCTGGCACGGTGATTGGGGCTGCGGTCGGCGGTTTCGTCGGCAATCGGATCGGGGCGGCGCTCGACGATGAAGACAAGCGCCGCGCTTACGCGGCGCAAATGCAAGCGCTGAATGCAAGTCCCTCGGGCGTACCCGTCGCCTGGCGCAACCCGGATTCTGGACGCTACGGTGATGTTGTGCCCGGTCCCGCCTATCAGGCGAGCGGCGCAAACTGCCGTAGTTACACCCAGACGATCTATATCGATGGCACACCGCAAACCGAACGCAGCGCCGCCTGCCGCAATCCCGACGGGACTTGGACAACTATGAACTGATTGGAAGGCCATGTAACGGGTCGTCGGTTTGGCACCAATAAACTGACACTTGCGCTTGGTAGCATCGTCCTTGCACTCGGCGGTCGACTTTGGTCTTCTCTTGCTGGGGCGCGGGAGCGGCAGTCATTCGATAAAATTGGGAGAATCCGAAAATGCGTACAGCGCATTTGGTCCTGGCAGTGGCATTGCTGGCGGGTTTGTCAGGTTGCGGCAAGGGTCAGCAAGGCGATACCGGCCCGGCCGGGCCACAAGGCCCCAAGGGCGATCCCGGTCCGGTTGGTCCGGCGGGGTCGCCCGGTCCGGCCGGTCCGGTGGGGCCGCAAGGCCAACAGGGCCCACCGAGCCCGAGCGTTCGGGTCGTGAGGTCAGACTGCCTCTCAGGTTGTACGGTCCAGTGCCAAGACGGCGAAGTCCTGGTTACGGCCTATTGCGGACCGACCCGCAATCCGGCGCAATTTCTAGGCGAAAAAGGGGCGTCCTGCGGGCCCGAGGCGAGCCCGGCCAATGCTCCGCTGGTCGCGGTTTGCGTCGGCTCGCGCCAATAGCCGGCGACGATATGATCGTGAGATAGTGCTCAGCGGTGGCGCATAACTGCCGCGTGGGCCTTCTTGTGCCGCGAAACCGATATTATCGCCTTTAATCCGGCACGCCTCGCGTAACCCCTTTTTAAGCGCCAGCCGAGTAAGACGTTAACGGTAGGTCCCAGCACGACGGTTTCTGCTCATGACGAGCGATGGTCAATCCATCGAACGGCTGCGGGAATATCTCCGGACGCTCAAGCCGGAGGCGCGGTCGATGCTTGTCCAGGAATTCGAGCGCAACTTGCTGCGCGGCGATGAGAACGCCGGCAACGACCTCGTGCTCGAGGAATTGCGCCGCACGATCCGTGCCGAGACCCGTGCGGTGCCGCGCATCGGCGACGCGGCGCGCTTGTTCTTTGCCCCGATCGAGCCGTTTCTGATCGACGCCCCGGCCGATCACCGGCGCATTGGGCGCATCGCGCGCGTGTCGATTGAGACGATCTGGGGGTGGTTCGGTCGCGATCTGATCCCCGCCGAAACCAAGACCCTGGGCGATGATATCAACCGCGCCTTGGTCGATGGCGACGAGACCAGAGCCGTTCAAATGGTCCGCGCGCTGCAAGAGCGGGCCGTGCAACGCATAGGGGATTTGCTCGCGGGGATCGGTTCCGATGAAAAGCCGCGCCGCCGGCTCAACGTTCAGGTCGGCACGCCGCGGGCGGTGGAAGACTTGAGCACGATCTTTGCGATCCTTTCGCTGCGCGACATGCTCGCCGATTTGGGGCGGCGGCTGCCAAGCCACATTCGCGCGTTCGAGCGCGATCAGATCGACCCGATCAAGACGCTCGTCGATACCGCGGCGACGCAGTGCTCGCTCGAGACCGGCGCAGTTGGCAAGTCCGACGTCTACCTCTACGGTCTCATTCTGGTGATGCATCGGCTTGTGGTGCCCTGGCAACTTGTCCGCACTGCCACCCGTGCAGCCGACAGCGATGATACCGCCCGCATCGCCGAAACGCCTTACGCCGTGGCGGTCACGATTGTGCTCGGCGAGACGGAAGGCGTGGTCAGCGAACTGCGGACTGAGCTCAAATGCGGACGGCCGATCGCGTCGCTACTCAAGGGCCTTCACGATGCCGTGCGCGGGCTGCGTACGGAACTGGATCTTTCGGTCGACTCGCCGTGGAGCCGCCAGCTGGCGGCGATCCGCGCCGACGTATCGGGTTTGCTCAAAGCCGAGATCGAAGCGACGCCGGGTTGCGTGAGACGGCTGTTGCGGCCGCGACCAGCCAAGGAAATTGCGCCCGGCTCGTTGCTTGACTCGCTTGACGTCAGTGAAGCCGAGAACCGGGTCGCCTATGTCGGTGCCAGCCGGCAATATGCGAGCGAACTTGCCATCAACGAAGTCGCAACCCGCGCTCATTCGGAACTGACGCTGTACCTGGAAACCGCCACCAAGGTCCTGCTCGACACGCTGCGCCACGCCGGCGACCCCGACCGGCCATTTCGCCAATCACAGGTCGACGCCGCCATCCGCTTCTGCCGAATCGTCTTTGGCGCCGAATATGCAGGTCTGCTTGCTAAAGCCGCCGAGGTTGCCGTGCAGAGCCTGGCGGGCGATCGGAAGCCGGCTCGCGCCTAAGCTCCGACATCGGCCAGTGAAACGCTTTGGAACTCTGGTCTGCACCCAAAAAGGCGCGCCGTGACAGTGCGCAATTGCCGCGCCGCGGTTCCCATTGCGGCCGCATTCGCCGTGATGTAACCCCGCGGAGCGGTTGCCGGGATGCTGCGATACCGCCCCTTTTGGCGCCGCTGCCTTGAAGCCGCTTCCTCGAATATGGCGTTCTGAAAAATGACGCTTTGGATCATTTTCGCAGTGATGACCGCCGCGGCAATATTCGCCGTGGTTTGGCCGCTCGGCCAAAAGCCGCGTGCGCTGCGGAGCGGCAGCGACCGCCTCGTCTATCAGGACCAGCTACAGGAAGTCGGCCGCGATCGCGCCGCAGGCCTAATCGGTGAAACCGAAGCGGAGTCGGCGCGTGTTGAAATATCGCGCCGGCTGCTGGCCGCCTCGGCGGCCGAAATGTCGGCCTCGGCACCGCCGCCTCTCCGGTACCGCCGGGCTGCGGCGATCGTGGCGATCGTGGCGATCGTCATCGTGCCCGCGGTTGCGGGCGGATTTTACCTCCGGCTCGGTTCTCCGAATATTCCCGATCAATCCGCGTTCGGCCGCCGCGCCGCGCCGCAGAGCGGCCAATCGGTCGAGCAACTCGTTAGCCAGCTCGAGGCGCATCTTGCGGGCAATCCCAAAGACGGCGCCGGCTGGCAGGTGATCGCGCCGGTCTACCTTAGGCTCGGCCGGTTCGATGATGCCGTGCTTGCTCTGCGCAAGGTGATCGCGCTCAACGGCGACAATTCGACGCGCGAGTCTGATCTTGGCGAGGCACTCGTCGGCGCCGCGAATGGCGTCGTACCCGATGCGGCAAAGCTTGCGTTCCAACATGCGGTCGACGGCGATCCGGAAGACGCCAAAGCGCGCTATTTCCTCGGTTTAGCCGACGAGCAGGACGGTAATCGCGAAGCTGCCGCTGCCAAATGGCGCGCCATGTTAGACGATGCCCCGCGCGGCGCGCCGTGGGCGAGTTTCGTGCGCTCTGCGCTCGCTCGGATCGGCAGCGAACCTGCCGCCGGCGATCCGGCTGCCGCCAGGGGCAGCGCCATGGCCGCGGACAATATGAACGATCCGCAGCAGACCGCGATGATCCGTAGCATGGTACAGCGGCTGGCTGATCGGCTACAGATTGATGGCAGCGACGTGGCGGGCTGGCTGCGCCTGGTACGTGCTTATGTCGTGCTCGGCGACCGCGACAAAGCTAAGAATGCCGCCACCGAAGCTAGACGCGCGCTGCAGGACCGTCCCGAGGACATCAAGCAGATCGACGCTATCGTCAAAGGACTTGGACTGGAAGGATGATGCGGGGTCTTGCGGAGACCGTTTTGATGCAAATCATGTAGCGGATGCGAATTTTCATGCAGATCATGGGGTGGAGACACAAATTATGACGCGCAAGCAGCGACGACTGATCCTGATCGGCGGCGGCCTCGGGGTGCTTGGCATCGCCGTCGCGCTTATGCTCAATGCATTTCGCGACTCCATCGTGTTTTTCAATTCGCCCAGCGACGTGGTGGAAAATCATGTCGGGCCGGGCACGCGCATCCGGCTCGGCGGCTTGGTCAAAGACGGCAGCATTGTTCGTGGCAATAATCTTTCCGTCCGCTTTGAAGTCACCGATGGCAAAAGCGAGATCCCGGTGAGCTACCAAGGCGTGTTGCCCGATCTGTTCCGCGAAGGGCAGGGTGTCGTGGCCGAGGGCGCGCTCAATGGCGGGGGCATATTCGATGCCGATACGATCCTCGCCAAGCACGACGAGACCTACATGCCAAAAGAGGTTGCCGACGCCCTGAAGAAGTCGGGCCATTGGAAAGACGATTACGCGCAGCGGGCGGCAATGCCGATCGGCAGCGAGAACAAGTGATGCGCGGGACGTACGGCTGGCGTATTCTGCCGTGCCGCGGGGCCTGGAACCGGAGCGTAGAATGATACCCGAAATCGGCCATTACGCATTGATGCTGGCGCTTGGTTTAGCCCTCATTCAGGGCACGATGCCGCTCATCGGAGCGCGTACAAACGATCCGGTGCTCATGAGCATGGCGGTGCCGACGACGCTCGCGCATTTCGCCTTTGTCGCCATCGCATTCGGCGCGCTCGCCGTGAGCTACGTCACCTCGGATTTCTCCGTGCTCAATGTCTTTGAGAATTCGAACTCGGCGATGCCGTTCATCTACCGACTCACCAGCATCTGGGGCAACCACGAAGGTTCCATGATGCTGTGGGTCGCGATTCTCGCTGTCTCCGGCGCGTCGGTCGCGGCCTTCGGAACCAATCTGCCGGCCACGTTGAAGGCTTATGCACTGGCTGTGCAAGCCTGGATCGCCGCGGCATTCTACCTGTTTATCCTGGTCACGTCGAACCCGTTCGTGCGCATTGCTGACGCGCCGATCGAGGGCCAGGATCTCAATCCGATTTTGCAGGACCCAGGTCTCGCTTTCCATCCACCGATGCTCTACCTCGGCTATGTCGGCTTCTCGATCGTTTTTTCCTTTGCCATCGCGGCGCTAATGGAGGGTCACATCGACGCGGCGTGGGCGCGCTGGGTGCGGCCGTGGATCCTCGGTGCCTGGATGTGCCTGACACTGGGGATCGCCGGCGGCTCGTATTGGGCCTATTACGAACTCGGTTGGGGCGGCTTCTGGTTTTGGGACCCGGTCGAGAACGCTTCGCTGATGCCGTGGCTTGCCGGCACCGCGCTGTTGCATTCCGCCGTTGTGATGGAGAAGCGCAGCGCCCTTAAAGTGTGGACCATTTTGCTCGCGATCCTCACCTTCTCGCTGTCTTTGATCGGAACCTTTTTGGTGCGATCTGGCGTACTCACGTCAGTCCACGCTTTCGCGACCGATCCGACACGCGGCATTTTCATTCTCGCCATCCTCATTGTCTTCATCGGCGGCGCCTTGGCGCTCTATGCCTGGCGGGCGCCGCTTCTCAAGCAGGGCGGCTTGTTCGCGCCGATCTCNNTCGGCACGCTTTATCCGCTCGCGCTGGAATCGCTGACCGGCGATAAGATTTCGGTTGGGCCGCCGTTCTTTAATTCGACATTCGGCCCGTTGTTCATTCCGCTGATGCTGATGATGCCGCTCGGACCGCTGCTCGGCTGGAAGCGCGGCGATCTGCTTGGCGCGGCGCAACGTTTGCTGGCGGCTGCCATGATCGCGGCGGTTGCGATTGCGGCGGCGTTTGCGCTCGAACATGGCGGACCGGTGCTGGCGCCGTTCGGAGTCGGCATCGCCATTTTTGTCATGGCTGGCGCTGTGACGGATATCGCCGAGCGCACCATGATTCTGCGCGTTCCGTTCGGCGCGGCGCTGCGGCGCGCCATAGGCTTGCCACGCTCCGCTTGGGGCACGGCGTTTGCCCATTTCGGTATCGGTGTGACGCTCCTTGGCATCGTCGGCGCTACCGCATGGGGCAGCGAGCGGATCCTCGAGGTGAAGCCGGGCGGCACCATTGATCTGGCGCATTACCGGCTGACCTTCGACGGCGTGTTCAACCGGCCGGGCCCGAATTATCACGACATGGTCGGTCACTTCACGGTGCGGCGGGCCGGCGGCGGAATGATCGGCACTATGGAACCGACCCGACGCACATTCCCGGCCCGTAACGAGTCGACGACCGAAGCTGCGCTGATGACGCGCGGCGCCAGCCAGCTTTATCTGTCGCTTGGCGATCCGGGGCCGGACGGCTCCGTTGCGGTGCGGGTCTACTATAAGCCGTTCGTTCTGATGATCTGGCTCGGCGCTGCCGTCATGTTCTTCGGCGGCGGCCTGTCGCTCTCCGATCGGCGGCTGCGCATCGGCGCACCGCGGCCGGCAAGGAGCAGAAACGCCGCCGCGCAGGCGGTGCAGCCGGCGGAATGAATATCATGAAACACGTCCTGAAAAAATCTCTGCAGGCCGCGGCGGTCCTGGCCGTGCTGTTGTCGTCGTCCCCGCTATGGGCGGTCGAGCCCGACGAGATGCTATCGGATCCGTCGCTGGAAGCGCGCGCCCGTGCGCTGTCGCAGGACTTGCGCTGCATGGTGTGCCAAAACGAGTCGATCGACGATTCGCATGCCCCGCTGGCGCACGATTTGCGCGTTCTGGTGCGGGAGCGGATCACAGCCGGTGACAGCGACGCTCAAGTGATCAATTTTTTGGTCGCCCGCTATGGCGAGTTCGTGCTGCTGAAGCCCCGGCTGTCGTGGCACACCGCGGCGCTGTGGGGACTGCCGCCGGCCATCGTACTGTTCGGCATCGTCATCCTTGTCATCGCCGCCAGACGCCGGGCCGACGCGTCGCTGGCCGCGGGCAATCTCACCGTGGCCGAGGAAGCTCGTGTCGCGGAACTTTTGCGCAGTGAAAGCACCCCCTAGGGAAAAAAAGCCACAAGTTCCTATTCGCGTGTATTTTAACGCATTGTTCTAGCTTGTAGATTTCCAGTTTCGCAACATTACAAACTTTTAATGCTGCCGACAGAGCGCGGTAAGGCTCGCGGTCCCATCTTCCCGCAGTGACGGCTATACGCCGGGTCGCCTTGCCACGCGGCTTTCGTTGCAACACGGCACAGAGGCTTTGGAGACGCGTAATGAACGATGGTTGCTCGCAAGTGCGCCGCATGCTGCAGGCGCGGCGTCTTGTTCTGTTGGCGACGACTGTCGTCGGTTTCGGCGCGGCGGCAATCCTCTTGTCGCCGCACATGCCGGCGCATGCGCAGAATTTGACCGAGAAGGTCCAGCAGCTGCCGCAGCGTCCAGTGGGCTTCGCCGACATTGTGGAGAAGGTAAAGCCAGCGGTAATGTCGGTGCGCGTCAAAATTGATCGTCCTGCCGAACCCAGTCTCAATAGCGACGACGATCTGCCATTCCCGCCCGGCTCGCCGTTCGAACGTTTCTTCAAACGTTTCGGCATGCCCAACATGCCGAACAGTCCCGGCGGTCACGAGGTCATCACCGGTCAAGGTTCTGGTTTCTTTATTTCGCCCGACGGCTATGCGGTGACCAACAACCACGTCGTGCAGAACGCAGAAAACGTTCAGGTAACAACTGATGACGGCAAGACCTATACCGCCAAGGTCATCGGCACCGACCCGCGCAGCGATCTGGCTCTCATCAAGGTCGACGGCAATGCCTTTCCATTCGTAAAGCTGTCCGACAACCCGCCGCGCGTCGGCGATTGGGTGCTCGCGGTCGGCAATCCGTTCGGCCTCGGCGGCACAGTCACCGCCGGCATCGTCTCGGCGCGCGGTCGCGATATTGGCGCCGGTCCCTATGACGATTTCATCCAGATCGATGCGCCGGTTAACAAAGGCAATTCCGGCGGTCCGACCTTCGACGTTGACGGCAACGTTATCGGCGTCAATACCGCGATCTTCTCGCCGTCTGGCGGCTCGGTCGGCATCGCGTTTGCCATCCCCGCCGACACGGTTAGAAGTGTCGTCGCCCAGTTGCGCGACAAAGGCAGCGTCACTCGCGGCTGGATCGGCGTGCAGATCCAGTCCGTCACGCCGGACATCGCCGACAGCATGGGCTTGAAACAGGCGACCGGTGCGCTCGTGTCCGAGCCGCAGAAGGACAGTCCCGCCGCCAAAGCCGGCATTCAGAGCGGCGACGTTATCAAGGCAGTCGACGACACGCCGATTCATGACGCCCGCGAGCTCGCCCGCAAGATCGGCACGATGTCGCCCGGCACCGCCGTCAAACTCGCGATCATTCACAAGGGCGAGGATAAGACTGTGACGCTGACGCTCGGCACTTTGCCGAACGAGAAGCTGGCCGCAAACGATCAGCAACATCCGCGCGAGGTTCCTGATAGCGAGGTGCCGAAGCTCGGATTGACGCTGGCGCCGAGTGACAAGGTTTCGGGTGTGAACGGCAACGGTGTCGTCGTCACCGCGGTCGCGGTGGGCGGCGTTGCCGCCGACCACGGCTTCCAGGTTGGCGATGTGATTCTCGATGTGGGTGGCAGTCCGGTTTCGACTCCGGCGGACGTCCGCAAAAGCCTCTCCGACGCGCGTACGTCCGGCAAGCATACTGTGCTGTTTCGGGTGAAGTCGGGCGATGGCACGAAATTCGTGGCGCTGCCGTTAGGCAACGCCTGAGGAAAGGGGCATCCGCCGGCATCCGTCGCCCCCGCTGGCGGGCGTTCCTGGGGACGGGTCGCAAGACCCGTCCCCGTCCAATACCAACTCTGCATCCCGGCATCCGTCGCCCCCGCCGCGGTGGAGTAGGTAAGAGGGGGGGGCGGACAGTCGCTCGCCACCCCCTCACTTTTGGTACCTCTACGTATTACCTCTCGCGGCCTATATTGGTTGAATCGCGATATTGCTTTGAAGCTTCACCCCGACAATATTCCTTTATAACGTTCAGCCAATCGCGGCTTTGAGTGCGGCATAGACCATGCGCCTTCTCATTATCGAGGACGACCGCGACGCGGCCGACTATCTTGTTAAGGCTTTCCGCGAGGTCGGCCATGTTGCCGATCAGGCCAGCGACGGCGAGGAGGGCTTGGCCCTCGCGCTCGACGGTGAATACGACGTGCTGATCGTCGACCGCATGCTGCCAAAACGCGACGGGCTCTCCGTCATCGGTGCCTTGCGCGGCAAGGCGGTGGAGACCCCGGTACTAATCCTTTCGGCGCTCGGGCAGGTCGACGACCGCGTGAAGGGCTTGCGCACTGGCGGCGACGATTATCTCGCCAAGC
>PLTE01000290.1 GCA_003164375.1 Hyphomicrobiales bacterium
ATCATCGACGAAGTGCATATGCTGTCGAAGCAGGCCTTCAACGGGTTGCTCAAGACGCTGGAAGAACCGCCGCCGCATGTGAAATTCATCTTCGCCACCACCGAAATCCGCAAAGTGCCGATCACGGTGCTGTCGCGCTGCCAACGCTTCGACCTGCGCCGCATCTCGGTCGCCGAACTCTCCGCCCATTACGGCATGATCGCGGGGAAGGAAGGCAAGCAGATCGACGAACAGGCGCTCGCCCTGATCGCCCGCGCGGCGGACGGCTCGGCGCGCGACGGCCTCTCCATCCTCGATCAGGCGATCGCGCAGACGCCCGATGGCGAGCGGATCACCGAAGCCGCCGTGATCGAAATGCTCGGTCTCGCCGACCGTGGCGCGGTGTTCGACCTGTTCGAGGCGGTGATGTCCGGCCGCACCGAGGCGGCTTTGGCGATCACCGACAACGCCCATGCGCGCGGCGCCGATCTGGGCGAAATGCTCGGCGATCTGCTCGAACTGGTGCACACCGTCACCCGCCTGAAGTCGATTCCCTCGCTGCGCGCGTCGCACGAACTGCCGGAATTCGAGCGGGTGCGCGGCGCGGCGCTCGCCGGAAAACTGTCGATGCCGACGCTCGGTCGCGCCTGGCAGATGCTGCTCAAGGGCATCGGCGAAGTTGAAGCCGCCGGCCGGCCGGTCGATGCCGCCGAAATGGTGCTGGTGCGCATCGCCTATGCCGCCGACCTGCCGACGCCCGACGAAGTGATCCGCTCGCTGCAAGAGAGCCGCGGCGGCGACACGCGCGGCAACGGCGGCGCCGCGCAAAATTCCGCAGCGCCCGCGCCCAGCGCAACGGCGCGCTCGGAGCCGCGTTCCGAAGCGCGCGGGACGCGCGGTCCGCTCACCGCGGCCGCGCCGCGCGAAGAACCTGCCGCGCGGAGCGAACCGGTTGCGCGCGGCAACGACAACGAGATGCCGGCTCGCGCGGTCAAGACATTCGACGACCTGATCGCGCTCGCCGCCGAAAAACGCGACCTCGGCCTCAAAAGCGCGCTGGAGCGCGACGTGCGGCTGGTTCGCTTCGAGGACGGTACGCTCGAACTGGCGCTGGAGCCGAGTGCCCGTCCCGCTTTGATCGGCGAGCTTGCCAAGAAGCTAGGCGCCTGGACCGGGCGGCGCTGGATGGTCGCGGTTTCCGCCGAAGCGGGCATGCCGCCGCTGCGGGTCCAGGCCGAGTTGCGCAAAGCCGAACTGAAAGACGGCGTGCGCGCCGATCCCCTGGTGCAGGCAGTGCTGGCGCGCTTTCCCGGCGCCGAAATCGTCGACGTCCGCGCGCCCGCCGGCAGTCCGCCGGCAGTCGGTCAAGAATTAGCCGAAGATCCGTTAAACCAAGATGCCTCGGAAGCTCCCGTAAACGAAGGCGATGGCGATGCCTGATTTTTTCGGCCTGATGAAACAGGCCACCGAACTGAAGTCGAAGATGGAGGCGATGCAGGCCGAGCTCGACCGGATCGAGGTCGAGGGCGCGTCTGGCGGCGGCCTTGTCGGCGTAAAACTTTCGGGCAAAGGCGATCTGCGCGGCGTCAGTGTCGACGATACGCTGCTTAAGCCCGATCAGAAGGAAATCCTCGAAGACCTCATCGTCGCGGCGCATGCCGAGGCGAAACGCAAGCTCGAGACCATGCTCGCCGAAAAAATGCAGTCGCTCACCGGCGGCCTGCCGCTGCCGCCGGGGCTGAAGCTGTTTTAATGCCTCCCATCGCCGCCGGTCCGGAAATCGAGCGTCTGATCCAGCTGTTGGCCCGCCTGCCCGGGCTCGGGCCGCGCTCGGCGCGCCGCGCCGCGCTGTTCCTGATCAAGAAGCGCGAATTGATCATGGCGCCGCTTGCGGCCGCCTTGCAGACCGCGATCGAGAAGATCGAGGTGTGCCGGATCTGCGGCAATATCGACACGCAAAACCCCTGCACGGTCTGCACCGATCCGAAACGCGACGGCGCGGCGCTGGTCGTCGTCGCCGACGTCGCCGATCTGTGGGCGCTGGAACGGGCGCATGCCATCAATGCGCGCTACCACGTGCTCGGCGGCACGCTGTCGCCGCTCGACGGCATCGGGCCGGACGACCTGTCGATCGATGCGCTGATCAAACGGGCGAGCGCGCCCGAGGTCACCGAAGTCATCCTGGCGCTAAGCGCCACCGTCGACGGCCAGAGCACCGCCCATTACATCACCGACCTGCTGCACGAGGCGCAAGAAAAAGGGCAATTGAAGGTGACCCGGCTCGCCCATGGCGTGCCGGTCGGCGGCGAACTCGACTATCTAGACGAGGGAACGCTCGCCGCCGCCATCCGCAGCCGGACGCCGTTTTAGGCAGACCGTTCCATTGCCTTGAATTTAGTCAGCGAAAGCCCGCAATCCGACCAGCAGAGGCCACTTTTCCGCGGCCGCAATAGAAGTCGGCGCAATTCGACGCGGAATCACCCCGCTATTCGGGCAGGCTGCGCGGCGACCCAGGCCTTTCGTACTTGGCCCGCCGTTTGCATATCCATAGTCGGCGATCTCGGTCTCACTTACCGTGATAAATTGAGGTTGCTGGAGCCCCGGCATTCCCGGCACCGGGGCTCTATTTTTTTGCGCTAGACCCTGATCCGATTTGATTAAATCGGATCAGGGTCTAGATTTTCCATTGGCGCATGATCTTTTCGGAAAACCGGCATCCACTTTTCCGGATCATGTTCTTGGCCCATCCTCGTCACCGTACCGCGCAGGCCTTATAAGGCCCGGCATGAGCGACGACATCCCTTTCAACAAAGCCTTCGATCTTGCGCCCGACACGGTGAAGGACATCGCGCCGGGCGTGCGCGCCGTGCTCGCCAATAATCCCGGCCCGTTCACCTTCAAGGGCACGATGAGCTACATCATCGGCCGCGGCAAAGTCGCGATCCTCGATCCCGGACCCGACGACGATGCCCATGTCGCGGCCTTGCTCGATGCCGTGCGCAACGAAATCGTTAGCCATATTTTTGTCACCCATACCCACCGCGATCATTCGCCCGCGGTGCCCAAGATCAAAGCCGCCACCGGAGCGAAGGTTTACGCCGAAGGTCCGCACCGGCCGGCGCGGCCGCTTCATCTCGGCGACGATACAAGACGTCTCGATGCCTCGGCGGATACGGATTTCAAGCCCGACGTGGCGCTCAAGGACGGCGAGGTGGTGAGCGGCGACGGCTTTACGCTCGAGGCCATAACGACACCGGGACACACCGCCAATCACATGGCCTTCGCCTTCAAAGAGGCCGATCTCATTTTCGCCGGCGATCATGTCATGGCGTGGTCAACCACGATCGTGGCGCCGCCCGACGGCGCCATGAGCGATTACATGGCGTCGTTGCGCAAGCTCGGACGCCGGCCCGAGCCGCTCTATCTCTCCGGACACGGCGCTCCGGTACCGCAGGCTCAGCGCTATGTGGCCCACCTGATCCGGCACCGACAGGCGCGCGAAGGCTCGATCCTGCACCGGCTCGGCAAGGGCGCAGCCGATATCCCGACTCTGGTGCGGGCCGTCTATATCGGGCTCGATCCGCGCCTCACCGGCGCCGCGGGGCTGTCGGTGCTGGCGCATCTGGAAGACATGGTCGCACGCGGCTTGGTCGAGACCGAAGGCCCGCCGGCAATGACCGGCATTTATCGCTTGGCGGAATTGCCCTTGCCCGCGGCTTGAACCGGCGGCGGCGCCGGTTTCTTCACCGGCAACGCCAAGACGTCGTCGATGTCGTCGATGAGATTGCGCACCCGCGTGGCATTGGTGCCGAAATCGTGGCGGCCGTAGCGCGACGCCGAGCGCACGTCGATGCGGGCGCCGTCGCTGGTGGGACGCACCCGCACCACCACGTCGTCGCGGAAGCCGAGGATCGGGGTGCGCGCGATCGCTTCGATGATGCCGTCGCGCGCCGACGCGCTTTGCGGCGCGCGGGTATCGATGATGCGCGGGCCTGCGGCTTGCGGCGGCCGCGCATCGACGACGCGCCAGCGCCGCTTGGTGATGACTTTCATCGCCGCGTCATAGGCCTCCTGCGGCGTCGAATTGGTGTCGTCGGGTTCGATATCGGAATAGGCCGCGTGCTGCAGCTCCGCGGCATAGAGGCCAGCATAGGCGATCGGATTGGCGTCGCGCGGCCGCAGCCGCGCGATCGCATCGAACCGCGGCGGATCGATCGGATCGGTGGAAATGTCGTAGATCGCCGGCAGCCGATAGGCCTTGGTGCCAAGATAGGCCGGATAAGCGATCAAGGCCAAGCCGATGGCGAACGCCGTGGCCGCGTACCGGCCGCCGCCCACGCCTTCACGCCAGATCACGATACCGGCGCCGAACGCCAGCAGGATCGCGACGCAGGCCAGCACCAAGGCGCCGGCGAGCGTGGACAGCGCCGGCACGATATCGAGCGCGCCCGAGCGCACGAGAATGACCGCGATCAGCGTCGCCGCGAACGAAAACAACGCAATGCGGCGCGCCCAGATGGCGAGTCGCGAGATCGGCCGTTCGGTGAAACTACGTCGTCGCATTGTCCCGGGATATTTTACTGCGGCAATCCTGTCTCGCCGGCCGCTGGCATAGCACCTTTTGGCGGCAGGCTTGAGCAGATTTGCTTGAGCGCGCTCCACTCAGCCGGATTGAGCAACGGCATGGTCGCGCGCGGCGCCGCGGCGGCATCGATTGCGGCGATGCGGTCCTTGGTCTCGGGGTGGTCGAGCAAAAGCTTCATTCCTTGGTCCTTGTCGCCGACGAGGCGGGCCAGAATGGCACCGAGCGCGTGCGGATCGCCGCCCGAGCGCCGCATCAGATTGACGCTATAGGCGTCGGCTGCGGTTTCGACCCGGCGCGAATAGGACGAGCGCAACACGGCGCGCCCCGCGATCACCACGGCGCCGCCGCCGACGAAGTCGCCGAGCATCATGCCGAACAGAAACGACAGGCCAGCGGTCTGCAACACCGCGCGGGTGCCGTCGCGATGAGCGACGTGGCCGATCTCATGCGCCAGCACGCCTGCGAGTTCGTCGGGCGTCTGCGCCTTCTCGATCAGGCCGTCATAGACGTAGATGTGGCCGCCGGGCAGCGCGATGGCGTTGGCTTCGCTCCGGCGCACCACGTCGACGCGAAGCGGCTGCGGCAATTGGGCCGTGCTTGCGAGCTTGCCGACGAGTGTGTCGAGGGCCAAGCGGCCGGGCAATTCGGCCGGACCCGCGCCGCAGGTGAAGGCCGGACCGAGATGCCGGATGTCGAGCACGCCGCGGATTTCCTTGTCGACGGCCTCGCCGAGCTTGCGCTCAACCGTGAGCGGGACGAATGGAACGAGCCGATTGGCCAGAACCGGCAGGCCGAAGATCGCGGTGAAGATCAACGACGCACCGGCCGCGATACTCAAGCCTACGATCTTGCGCCGCAAGCGCCGCTCCGCTACGCCGCCGCGGTCGAGCGTTTCGGCACGGTGCTCGATGGCGAGCGCAAGCGCCGGATCGCGGATTTCGAGCCGCGCCAGCAAAGTCTCGCCGCTGCGGCCGAGACGAAGCATGCCGTCGGGCGCCGACATCCGGCGCAGCTCCGGATAGGACCATTCGTCAAGCAGGCGATGTTGCAGCGAAAGGATCTGAATGGCTGTCGGCCCGATCTCGACCAGCACGTCGTTTTTCGCGCTGCAGGTGCCGTCGAAATAGACCGCACGGCCGGCGGTCAGTGCCGGCGTAAGCGCTCTGACGGTGGGCACGCTGGACCGGGGCATGTCGGGTGGCGGCGCGATCGTCATGACAGATCAAATACCCCCGACGCCGAGCGCATCGGCAAGTCCTTCGCCGAGCGCTGAACTCGCCGACCCGGTCGCGCGCACCGCATTGAGCGCCTCCGCGCCGGATAGCTCGGCCGTCTGCGCGCCGAGCCGCCACATCGCGAAACTGACCACGACCTGATAGATCGTCGAGGCGCCGAGCATGGTCACGACATAGAGCACGAGCGTGACCGTGGTGCCGAGCAGCTCCGCCGACACCGAACCGTGGTCGGCGCCGATAATCGCCCGGCCGAGAAGCGCCGCCAAGACGCCAACGATCGCGAGCGCGATGATGTAGAGCGCGATATAGAGCAGAAAGCGCAGATAGATGCGATAGACCTTACCGCTGCGCAGGCGCGAGGTGATGCTGACCGGGCCGAAGCGCAAGCCGGAAATCCACCAGCGCATCATGATCGCTTGGAACAGCGGATAGAGCAGCACGATCGCGAGAGCGCTGACACCAAACGCGACGCCGATGATGCCGGCCGCGCGGGCGCCGGCGTTGCCGACGGCGACCGGCTTGCCACCCGTGGCCATTGCGCCGTTCAACGCGTTCCAATCGACCGTGACCGCGAGCGCAACCAAGCCGAGGAGGATCGGCCCGATCACCAGGAGCCAGATCGGCGCGCCGCGCAGGAACAGAGCCCATCCCGAACCTTCGAACGCGCCAGCAAGATCGCCATAGCTGGTGCGATGCATCTTGTAGCGTTCCAGGCTCGCCCGCTGCCACGGATAAGCGAGCCCCAGCGTAACGATAACAATGCCCCACCAGAACAGAGCAAAAAGCGCATAGCGCCAGGCCGCGCCATGTTGCTCGAAACGGACACCGCGAAACACCGTGCGCGTCAGCCGGTAGCGGCGGGCACGATAGAGCGCAAATTGGCCGAGCATGATCAGCAGGAGGAAGGTCAGCATTCCGATCAGCTGTTCCGCCGTATCGAGCGCCAGCGCGGCGCCGGCGACTGCGGTGTAGAGCGGTACCAGAATGGCGAGCGCGAGCAGAAAGCCGCCGAGGAGCTCGGTCGCGAGCCCGGTATATTCGAGCGTCTCGCCGCCGATTTCGGTATTCGACCACAAAAAGCGCCGCACGTCGGTCGCAAACCAGAAGCGGTAGAGGCCAAGCGTGACCATGAGCAGCGCAGCACCCTTGATGCGCAACCGCCAATAGTCAGCCTCGCTGCCGAGGAACTGCACCGCGGCCGCCGATGGCGCGGGATCAGCAACATCTGCCGTCGTCATGACGCACCACCGCCGGACCAGTCCTTCGCCCATTATATTGGCGGGCAGGTTGTTCGTCTTTGCTTAATGTGAATTCGCCGCCGGCCCGGCGGCGGTCGAGATTGCCGCGCAAACGGGGCAACGCGCTATTAGCCGCCGGGGAAGGTCAGCGGCGAAAAAATCAGGTCGAGCGCCTTCCACGCTTGGTACTTGTCCGCCGGTAGCATGGTATAGGGCTGGCATTTTTCCAGCGCATTCGTTGCGCTCTGCATCAGCGCCTCTTCTTGCGGCGATCTGATGGTCCCGTTGGCGCGCGGCGGCTGCGCGAGCGTGCCGTCCAAGTTGAGCGAAACGTGCACCGAGATCGCGACCCTGTCATGGGGGCTCATTCCGGCCGGCAGCACCGAGCACGAACTGACGCGTTCGCGGAATTGCAGCGTAAAGTCGTGCGCGACCTCCGGTGAATCGATGGCCGGAGCCTCGAAGCCGCCGCCGAGCCGCCCGCCGAGGAGCGCAAGCCGCGCGAAGGTCTCGACGGCTTCCGGTGAGTCCGGCGTCTCCTCAGTGTCGGGCTGGGGCGGCGACGGCGGCGCCTTGGAGGCTTGCGTCTTTGCCGGATCAGGCTGCGCCATCGGAGCCTGTGCGGTCTCGGACTGCGGCATCGGCGGTAGACTAGTCTGCGGCTGTGGGCTCGTCTGCTCGGCGTCGTGCTGCGGGGTCGGGCGCGGTTGCGGTCGTTGCTGCTGCGGCGTCGCTTTGGGCGGCTGCGGTTGTACGGCGGGATTCGCACTATCGGGTTTGGTCGCGACCTTTGTTCCGGACGTCGGCAGGTCGGAAGGGGTGCCTTCAGGCCGCGGCACTTCGTCCGGCTTCACGTCGGGCTTCACGTCGGAAGGGTTGCTTTCGGCCTGCGGCGCTTCGGCCGGCGGCACGATATCGACCACCATCGCATCGGGCGGTTTTGGCGGGTCTGGCTGTCTCGACCCCATGGAGCTCAAGGCGACAAGGAGCAGGAACAGCACCAGAATCCCGAGATGGCCGCCCAACGAAATAACGAACCCGGAGCGAATGAACCGCTTCAATCCGATCATAGAGGGTCGTATTACCAGCGCCGCGCCTTCCCGGCATTATAACGGCTACCCCGGAAGTTTGGCTTTTTTGTTGGCGCCCGGACACGGCATCCCACAATCGTTCGCGGCCCTTTCGTCAGCTCCCGCCAGCCGCGTATCAGAACGTGATGCTGAGAAAGCCGACCGAGATGCCGGCGCTGCCGACGATGGCCAGGATCCGGGTGCCGCGATGTAACAGGCCGTCATCGATGGCGCAACTCATGCCGAGCGGCACCGAAGCTGCAACCGTATTGCCGTAACGCGCATGGGTGCAGTACCAGCGCTGGTCGGAAGCACCCAATTTTCTGGCAACAAATTCACCGGCCTTGGCGCTCGCCGCATGCGAGACGAAGAGGTCGTGCTGGCGCACCGACAGCACGGGGTCGCTGGAATAGGTGTCCCATAAATAGCGGATCGTGCTCTTAAACAGCTGATCGGAGTTGGAATAGAATCGATTAGGCGCATGACGGACGTCGTCGAACGAATCGAGAAAACTTCCGGCATTAGCCAAAGGAATCATGCATAGATCGCAATGCTCGCCGAACGACCGCATGGTGACGTAGAGATCGCTGCCCGCTTCGCCGCTGACCACGGTTGCCGTTGCCGCTTCGCCGATCGTGTAAGCCGCAAGCGAGCGTTCGAGATCGTCCTCACTGTCGAGGTGCCACGGCGCGAGATCCGCGGTGGCGCATTCGCAATTCACAATCATTCCCAGACCGTAGGTTCCCGATACGCACAACGCCCGCGCCACCTGCATTGCGCGCATCCAGCTCGCGCATGCTTCCATGACGTCGAAGCAGGCGGCATTGTTGGCGGATATCTCGCGCTGGACGAGCGATGCCATCGACGGCTCGAGCCAGCCGCGGCTGACACCGGCATAGATGATGAAGTCGAGATCGGTGGCCTTGACGTTCGCCGCCTTCAGCGCCTGATCGACCGCCGATCGCAGAATCTGGATCGCGGTTTCGTCGGCGCCGAGCGTATTGCGCGTCAAGGTTCCGGCGCGGTTGAGAAAATCCCTGATTCTGGCTTCCACGCGCGGCGCCCCACCGTGCTGCATCGCGCCGTTGCTTGCCAGGGTTACACGACGGACGACCTCTTCATTGGTCACGACGCACGACGGAACAGCGTGCCGAACCGACATTATCTTCATGAAATACCACTACTTCTCGCGCGATCCTCGGCACGGGTTACGCTAACATAGATTTCGCGACCGCCACAGGCCGCGGACGCGGTTGTGGTCAGAGCAGATTGTCGTCGAGCGTCACTTCAGGAATCCGACCGATATCCACGGCACGACGGCCACGATGATCGTTCCCGCCACCAGCGCCAGCATAAAGCCCCAGATCGGTCGCATGCCCTCGACCGGCTCGACCCGCCCGATCGCGCAGGCCGCGTAATAGCCGACGCCGAACGGCGGCGTGAACAGGCCGATCCCCATCGCCAGAATGACAACCATCGCATAATGCACCTCGTGGATGCCGACGGCCCGCGCGATGGGAAACAACAGCGGTCCGAACAGCACGATGGCGGGAATGCCCTCGAGCACGGAACCGAGCACGACGAAGGCGGCGATCGACGCCGCCATGAAGGTGAAGGCGCCGCCCGGCAGGCCGGTCATTGCCACAGCGAGCGAGCGCGAGAAGCCCGATTGCGTGAGCCCCCATGCCATTCCCGTCGCCGTACCGATAATGAGCAGGATCGCACCCGACAGACACGCGGTCGAGGCCAGCATCGGCTTGATTGCCGCCCAATCGAAGCGACGGTAAATGACAAGACCGGCGAGCGCCGAATAGGCGATGCCGATGGTTGAAACCTCGGTCGCGGTGGCGACGCCTTCGACCACGGCCGCGCGGATCAGAAATGGCAGCGCCAGCGCCGGCAATGCGATCAAAAAGGCGCGACCGACCTGCCGCTTCGTTGCGCGATTGACGTCAGCGAGCGGCTCACGCCGATAGCGCCATCGGACCACGAAGCACAGCAAGACGCCGAGCACGATCCCCGGCAACAGGCCCCCGGTAAAAAGGGCGGCAATCGACACGCCGGTCACCGACCCTATGGTGATGAGGACCAGACTCGGCGGGATGGTTTCGGTCTGGGCGCCGGTCGCGGCCAAGAGCGCGACGAGTTCGCCAGGCTTGGCGCCGCGCGCCTTCATCTCGGGGAACAGCACCGGCGCGACCGCGGCCATGTCGGCGGCCTTCGAGCCCGAGATTCCCGACACCAGATACATCCCGGCGATGAGCACATAGTGCAGGCCGCCGCGGACATGGCCCAACAGGCTCGCCAGAAAAGCCACCATGGCGCGCGCCATCCCGGTCATCTCGATGAGGAGCCCAAGAAAGACGAAGAGCGGCACCGCGAGTAAGATGAGATGGCTCATGCCTTCGTCCATGCGTCCCACCAGGACCATCAGCGGGGTGTGGGTCGCCAAAGCCAGATAGCCGAACACCGCAAGGCCGAATGCGAACGCGATCGGCACACCGGCAAACACGGTCGCGGCCACGACGCCGACGAAGAAAATCAGAAGATTGAGATTGCCGAGCTGGCGGAAAATCGGTTCGGCAAGCCAGAACGAGACGATCAGGACAGCGACGGCGCCGAACGCGATTGTGATCGACCACAGCGATCCGGCCTTCGCCGCCCGCAGCAAGGCGAAGGCCGCCATCAGCACAATCCCGCAGGGCAGTGCCGCGGCCCGCCAGGCATTGGTCAACTCCAGCGCCGGCGTGGTGATGAACACTTCTTCCCGCGCATATTGATAGGACGGCCACGCGATGAGAATGAGGAACGCAAGCGCCGCGGCGGTCGCGAGCATGTCGAATGTCGCTCGCGTCGCAGCCGGCAGCATGCCGACGACCGCGGTCATACGCATGTGCTCGTCGCGGCGGAACGCGATCACCGCACCGAGCATGGCCAGCCACAAGAACAAGATCGAGGCGAGCTCGTCCGACCAGACCAGCGGATTGTCGAAAACGTAACGCGAGACGACGCCGGCGAACAGGATCGCGATCTCGGCCGCGACCAACGCCGCCGCCGCAATCTCCACGAACCACCCGAGCAAGGCTTCGAACGCGGCGCTTACCGAGCGCGCGGCCACACCTGTCTCATGCGCAGGCCGCAGCGTGCCGCGCTCGGCCACGGTCACGCCAGCTTGCCGACGGCCTTCTCCAGGATGGCCCATGCCTCATCGCCGTACTTGTTTTTCCACTCCGTATAGAACCCGGCCGTGCGGAGCCGGTCGCGGAACGGCGCCGGATCAGGCCGATTGAAGACGAGGCCCTTGGTCGTGAGATCCTGCCGCAGCGTGGCGTTGAGCTTCTCGACATCGTCACGCTCTTTCATGCCGGCGGCATTAACGTTTTTGGCGACGATCGCGCGCACGTCGTCGGGCAGGCTTTCCCAAGCCCGCCGGTTGGCCAGG